>DASPMT010000434.1:0-6443 GCA_035626935.1 Phycisphaerales bacterium
GCTCTCCTCCTCACCCTCGAGCATGATCGTGAACTTGACGCCTCCCCCGACCATGTCGGTGACGTGCCGGTACGCACGCACGGCCTCCAGGAACGTCATCACCTGGCCCTTGTCGTCGACCGCGCCGCGTGCGACGATGCGGCGCCCGGGCCCGCCCGGCTTCCCTTCGCGGATCACAGGCTCAAACGGCGGCGACTCCCACAGGTCGATCGGGTCGACCGGCTGCACGTCATAGTGGCCGTAGAACAGCACGTGGGGCCCGCGATAGTCGGCGCTCCCCGGGCAGTGGGCGTAGACGACCGGGTGCCCCGGCTTGTCCGTAGTGCCCGTCGGCAGCACTTCCGATTTGAAGCCGCAGTCCTTGAGATAGTCGGCGGCCCACTGCGCCGCCCGCTTGCAGTCAACGGCGTAGTGCGGGTCGGTGCTGATGCTGGGGATGCGGAGCCACTCGTCCAGCCGCTGCAGGGATGCGGTTTCTTCGTCGGCGAGGAACTTCAGCACGCGGTCGACGGGCGCGGTCATCGGTCGGCACCTCCGTGGTCACCGAGCGTAGCGCCCGCTCAGCGCCCCTCTCGCTCAGCCTCCGCCATCAGGTCGTCGGGCGGGGGCTTGTTGCGCGGGTACACCTTCTTGCCGCAGTCGGGACAGATGGTGTCGCCCGGCTTGCCGACGTATGAGTTCAGCAGCACGAGCGTCGGCTCCGTCTTGGCCTTGCCGTCGCGCGTCCAGTAGCACTTCTCAGCGGGCCAGACGGCGGTCTTCCCCGTGGACGGGCTCTTGTACGGCGCCTTGTCGCCCGCCGGCGCATAGAAACGCGGCAGCGGAACCGGGTGCTCCGGGTCCGACCCGTCAATCGCCGCGATGTAGTTCGTCCCCGACTGCGGGTCGGAGACCGCGTTGGAGATGCTCCAGATCGCAAAACCCCCGACCACCACCAGCGCGGCAACGGTGCCCCAGAGCTTCCAGTTCTTCCCGCCCCCGGCCGCATCGCCGAGAAAATCACGCAGGCGGTCGCTCATCGAGCTGCTGCCGCCGGGTTTCCACTTGCCCATCGCGTCGCTCCGGCTTGCTCAGGTCACGGGACGATGTACGGGTTCCCGCTCGTCGCATTGCTCCCGCCCACCTTGTTCGCAAACGTCTGACGCGCCGCGTTGCTCCAATCCGCCTGGTTGGTCAGCACGGTGCCGGAGGGGAACCAGAAGTCGGGGTCGAGGCAGCTCACGTCGGTGAAGGAACGCACCGAACCGTCGAAGAAACCCATGTTGCCGACGATCGACTTGTTCACGTTGCTGCTGTTCCCCTTCTTCGCGCCGTGCCGGAACGCGAGCGCCCGGTTGTCGTACCCGCTCGACGATGCCGACTCGCCCGGCGCGCGTTCGCGGTTCATCGACTTGCTGTCGCGGATCCAGTGCCCCGTGTCCTGGAAGCACCCGCCGTACGCGCCGGCGCTCCCCTGGATCGAAAGGCTCGTGTCCATCGACGGACGCGAATCGGTCGGGCTCATGAACCGGTGCCCCTCGAACACCGCCACCTTGTTGCTCGCGGCACCGACCTTGCTGATCAGCGGCCGGTACCCGCGCCGGTTGGTGTCCGGGCGAACGCCGATGCCGCCCGGAAGCGGCATCTGGTTGACCGTCGTGAAGTTGGTGGACATCTGATAGCTGATCATCTGGCCGTTGCTCAACCCCAGCAGCGGCGCAGAGCTCGCCCATTCTTCAGCCACGATGCCGTTGGAGGCGGGGTCGGTCATCCCCGGGAAGCGGCGCATCCACTCCCACCGAAGCGCCCGATCGGCGCTGGTCGTGCCGGTGCGCGGATCGTTGCCGCCGGAGATGCCGGAGAGTTCCATCAGCGGGCCCTGCCAGTCCCACGCCTGGCAGGCGATGCCGTTGAAGCGCGGCAGGTACGACTTGATGTAGCCGAGGTTGTCGCCGGCCGCGGCCGCTGGGAGGCAGTCGAAGCCGGACCCGATCGGCGAGCCGGGGATCCACTCCTTGAAGTCGGTCGAGTAGCCGAAGATGTTCTGCGTCATGCCGCGCAGGTTCGACTGCGACACGATCTTCCGCGCTTCGTTGCGCGCGCCGGCAAGGGCGGGCAGCAGGATGCTGACCAGCAGCGCGATGATGGCGATCACCACGAGGAGTTCGATCAGCGTGAACCCGCTTCGGTTGCGCGTCGTTGACCCGGACATGGGCGTCTCCAATCTGCGGAAATTCAAACGCGTCGCCGGGAGCCAGAATGGCCGCACCGGCTTCGGAGTAAGGGTAGCAGATGAAACCCAAAAGATCACGCGTTCCGACGGTCTGAACAATTCCTTTACGCACAATCAGGGTGCCCCGGTTGCCCGGCTTAACGGACCGATAGCCCTTTCCTCCGAAGGGCGGTCTGCCGCGCAATCCCTGCCATATGTGGACAACCTGTTACTTGGCCTCGACCGGGGTCAGGTCCACAGACACGGGATAGTGGTCAGACGCGTACCCGGGAGGCGGCGGGGTGGTGCGCCAGTCCGCCTTCTCGTCGCGTGCCGGCATCCCAAGCACAAACCGGGTCGAAAGCAGAAGCTCCGGCTTGATGTTCGCGTTGTAATAGATGTGGTCGATGCAGCGTCTGGTGGTGTGCGTCATCGTCACCGGGTCCTGCGGGTTGCGGTCGGAGAAGATCGTCCGCATCTTCGCGTCCTCGAACGGCTTAAGCGCGTTCTGGTTCAGCGTCGCGTTGCAGTCTCCCAGCACGAGCACGTTCGCCCCCGGTTTCTCCTTCTCGATCGTCGCCACAAGCGCCGCCACCCCCTTCGCCTCCGCGTGGCGCTGCGCGTCGTAGTCGCGCCCGCTCTTGAGGTGCACCACAAAGAGCGTGAGCTCGTACGCGCCTGCCCGCGCATCCGTCTTGCCGGCTTTCCGCAGCAGATCGACGACCGACGAGCTCGGGATCTCAACCGTCACCTGCAGCGGCGACCGCTTGAACTCGAATGGGCTCCCCGCCTCGCTGTTGTTCTCCCGTCCCCACTTGTCCGGCTGGCGCCCGCCCAGCTTCTGCCGGTTGTACGTCCGCACGTTCTTGATCGGGAACCGCGACAGCACCGCCTGCTCGATCCCGCGGGGGTCGCCCGCGTCCACCGACGCCACGTAGTCGTAGCCCATCCCCTTCAGCCATCCGTCTCGGAACCACTTCACCGCCTCCTCCGACTCGACCTCCTGCAGACAGAGGATGTCGCAATCGAGCTGACGGATGGCGTCCGCGGCCGCTTTCATCTGCTCCGCCGGCTTGGTCGTTCCCTTGTCCTCGAACGTCCCTGAAAGCTTCGGGTCGTCCTTGTCATCGAACAGGTTTTCGACGTTGAACGTCGTAACCCGCACTGCGCCCGGCGTCTTCGCCGGCGCCTTCCTCACGCCGAAGCGGACGGTGTCCTTTGGCTTCGTCTCCGCCTGTTTCTCCCCCTGCCGCGGCGCGGCGGGAGCCACGGGCTGCTCCTCCATCCCCGGCTGCGTAAAGAGAGCGGCGGCGGCGACGGTGGCGACGGCGGCAGCGCCGAGGACAATCTGCACTGTGCGTTGAAGAGCCATGGCCGGAGGGTAGGAACCAGGCGCAGCACGCGAACCATGCCCCCGCCGCTTTCCTACACTCGCCGGTGAAGCTGATCCTCGCCAATCCCCGTGGTTTTTGCGCCGGCGTGCACATGGCCGTCGACGTCGTGGGGATCCTCCTGGACACCCGTCCGGACGTACCCGTGTACGTCTATCACGAGATCGTCCACAACCGTCATGTAGTCGACCGCTTTGTCGACCGCGGCGCGATCTTCGTCGAGAGCCTCGAAGAGGTTCCTCACGGTTCTCTGGTCGTGTTCTCGGCCCACGGCGTCTCGCCGGCGATGCGCAAGCTCGCCGAGTCCCGCTCCCTGGTCACCGTCGACGCCACCTGCCCTCTGGTCACCAAGGTGCACAGCGAAGCGGTCCGTTACGCCCGTCAGGGGTACCAGATCCTGCTCGTCGGTCACCGCAACCACCAGGAGGTCATCGGCACGATGGGCGAAGCGCCCGATTCGACGCAGGTGGTCGAGAGCCCGGCTGACATCCCAAACCTGGTCATCAAGGATCCCGCGAAGCTCGTCTACCTGACGCAGACCACCCTGAGCACCGACGACGCCGGCGTGATCATCGACGCACTCAAGCGGGCGTTCCCGTTGATCAAAGAACCACCCGGGAGCGACATCTGCTACGCCACCACAAACCGCCAGGCCGCGGTCCGCCAGATCGCGCCCGAGTGCGATCTGGTGCTGGTGGTCGGCTCGCGCAACAGCAGCAACAGCGTCCGCCTCACCGAGATCGCCGAGAACGTCGGCACCCGGGCGTTCCTCCTCGACGACGCCAGCGAGCTTCAGGACGCCTGGTTCCGCGACACGCCCGGCGCCGGCCGCGACGCCACCGTCCTGGTCACCGCCGGCGCCAGCGCGCCGGAGGACCTCGTCGCCGATCTCTGCCGCACGCTCCTCAAGCGGTACGCCTCCTCCGACCCCGCAAAGCAGGGGATCGAGCAGCGCGACATCGTCAGCGAGGACGTCGAGTTCGGCCTCCCCGTCGCGCTCAAGCGCCTCATGCGCGACAAAGGAATCGACCCCGAAGGCCGTCGCATCCGCGTGGGCAACTACCAGATCACCGAGACCGCCTACGGCGCTGTGCCCGTCACCGTCAGCGCAAAGGGCGACTAGCCAGCTCTCCGCGCCCCGCACTCCGGGCACGGCGCCCCAGCTGGCAGCCCCCGGAGGTCGTACCGGCACACGCTGCACGCGTGCCGCTGCGCCTCGCGTTGCCTCCGCAGGTGCGACGCCCAGAGTGCCGCCGCGACCGCCGTCGGCAGCAGGAGCAGCAACGGAGTGCCGCTGGTGACCGTCGCGCCCGCGGTGCTCGGAGCAGCAGTCGCCGGCACCCCTCCGAACCCAACCCATTCCACGATCGGCAACGGCGTGGGACTCGGTGGCGGAAACGGGAACGACGTCAGGTCGCTTGTTCCCCCCGCGTGCAACGCCAGCTGCCGCCACACGATCGACCCGTCCGGCAACACCGTCGCCCGCTGCACCAGCCGGACGCACACCGCGTAGGACGCGACCGTCGCGCCCGCCACCAGCGCAACCGCGGCGGTGGCGCCCCACCGCATCAGCGGCTCCAACCGGCCGCGCCCGCCTGTGCCCGGTCCCTTCTTCCGCATGCCCGTCTGACTCCGCCGCGACGAAAGCAGCCGCGGTCGCACCTACGATTGCGCGACGTGTCCTCTCTCCCCCACTTCTTTGATTTTACGCCCGAAACGCTCTCCGCATGGTGTGAGAGCCAGCGGATGCCCGCGTTCCGCGCCAAGCAGATCATGGAGTGGGTGTACGCCAAAGGGGTCATCGACCCGATGGCGATGAGCAACCTCTCGCAGCTCGACCGCACGAAGCTGCGCGACGGTGTGCGGTTCCTCTCCGGCGACGTCGTGCAGCAGCAGAACGCCAGCGATGGAACGACGAAGCTGCTGATCGCATGGCACGCGGACAGCCGGAACGGGACAGCCGCAGACGGGTCGGCGGAGAAGTCGGTGTCCTTGCCCCTCTCCGGGGCCAAGGACGACCGCAAGACGACCGAGTGCGTCATGATCCCCTCAGAGGACCGGCGCACCGCGTGCATCTCCTCGCAGGTCGGGTGCCCCGTCGGCTGCAAGTTCTGCGCCTCGGGCGTCGGCGGACTTGAGAGCAACCTCAGCGGCGGACGGATCATCGAGCAGGTGTGGCGGCTGCGCGACATGCTGCGCACCCACCCGATGAACGACGCGTCGCCCGGCGAATTCCCACGGATCACCAACGTCGTCTTCATGGGCATGGGCGAGCCGCTGTCGAACTTCGGGCCGGTGATGCACGCCGTGAAGGTCATCACGTCTTTGTGGGGGCACGCCATCAGCGCCCGCAAGGTCACGATCTCCACCGTCGGCCTTCCCAAGGCCATCGAGCGCCTCGCAGCCGAGTGTGACGTGCCGGTCACCCTCGCCCTCTCGCTCCATGCGCCGACCGACGAGATCCGCCGCTCGCTCATCCCCTGGGCCGAGTACAGCACCATCGAGCAGCTGCTGGCCTCCTGCCAGAAGTGGTTCGACAAGACCGGGCGCGAGATCACCCTCGAATACACCCTGCTCCGCGGCGTCAACGACCGGCCCGAGCACGCGAAGGAACTCGCCCGGCTCGCATCGACACTGCGGGCGAACGTCAACATCATCCGGTACAACGAGGTGCCGGGGATGCCGTTCGGGCGCCCGCTGACCGACGACGTGCACCGCTTCCAGGAGGCGCTGCGCTCGCGCGGCGTCAACAGCCACATCCGCGCCTCGCGCGGACGCGACATCGCCGCCGCGTGCGGCCAGTTGCGCTACGAGGATAAACGGGGCGGCGGAAAGGGAAAGCCGGCGGCGGCGGGTGTGCG
>DASPMT010000435.1:0-7994 GCA_035626935.1 Phycisphaerales bacterium
AAGGGGCGGAGGGATCGACCGGCTTGGCGGCGAAAGGCTTGACGGGGGTCGCGGTATGGCTCATAGGGGGGCGATCCTAAGGGGGTACGTCGAAGACGGCGCGCACGGCGGGCGTAGGGGTACGACCGCGAGGGGGCGTAGTTCGTTATCGTCCCGTGAAGGGGTGGACTGGAGGCCGCCCGCCCTGAACCGGCCGCGGAGACCGGCCAATCGCGGGTCCGATCCGACCCGTTCTACGGCTTCACGGGCGTGACGCTTTTGAGCAGGTCGAGCACCGTGGCGGCGCGTTGTTCCTGGGCGAGTTGGGTGACGTAGATGGCCGCCTGCTGGCGAGTCTGGTCACGGGCGAGGCGGGCGGTCTCCTCGGCGTAGTCGGTGTCGAGGATCTGTCCCTTGGCGGCGACGGTGTTCTCAAGCTCGACCTGGGCTGCCCGGATCTGCGTGTCGATCGAGTTGCTCTGCGCGCCGAGCGATGCCCGCCTGGTGGTCAGGTTGCTGAGCGCCGACTGGACTGCTTGCTGAGCGGCTTCCGTATTGCCGTTAACGAGGTTCAGAGCCCCGCCGCGACGCAGATCGGCCAGGACGCCCGTCTTTGCTTCATCGACTCCGCCGACACTGGCGGT
Organism: Phycisphaerales bacterium; assembly: GCA_035626935.1. Taxonomy (GTDB): domain Bacteria; phylum Planctomycetota; class Phycisphaerae; order Phycisphaerales; family UBA1924; genus JAJTGZ01. The sequence goes on from DASPMT010000435.1 coordinate 624, forward strand.
GTAGACGGTCGAGCCGAGGCTACCGACGTTGACGCCTGTAAGGATGCGGGCGCCCTTGAACTCGGCAGTGTTACCGAGATAGTCGACCGTGGCGAGGATCGCGTCCGCCTGCACCTGAAGCCCGTCCCGCTCCGACTGCGACACGCCCGCGGTGTTCGCCGCCTGCACGGTCAGAGCGCTGAGCTCCTGCAGCATGTCAGTGATCGACGCCAAACCTCCCTCGGTGGAGTTTACGACAAACTGCTGCGACTCCAGAGCATGGATGCGGGCGTTGATGTCCGCCCTCGGCTGTCTGAAGGTGGCCGACGGCGACCATGCCGGCCGGGTCGTCGGCGGCGGAGTTGATGCGCCGGCCGGTGCTGAGCCGCTCGAGCGTGCGCGCCATGCTCGTGCCGGCGCTGCTCATCGCGTTCCGAGCGCGCAGGGCGGGCATGTTGGTCAGGGCGCTGATCACCCGGTCCTCATCGGCGTGCACAATGGCCGGTAACAGGTCCGCGCGGCGTTATGCGAGCGGCTTGAACCTGAGCACGGCGTCGAGGATGCGGCGGTGCAGCGCCGGCGGCGCCCCGAGGATGCCCGATCGCGGCGGAAGCGACGGCGTATCCCAGCGGATCGGGCCGCCTTGCAGGTCGGTCACCATGCACCCCGCCCGTTCGAGCAGGAGGCACCCCGCCGCGTGGTCCCATACTTTCTCGCGCGCGCCGCGCGGCGGACGGAAGTACGCGTCCGCCTGGCCGCGTGCAACCATGGCGTACTTCGCCTGCGAATCGGCCGGCGTTCGCCTGGCGCCCCCGAGAAGTTCGGCAAGGGCGTCAAAGTTCTTGAGCCGTGCCTCCGACGGCTCAACCGAGAAGGTGATGACCGGGTTAACGACGTCTCCTGGAGGGCGGACCGGCAGCGGCGCAAGCGCGCTCGGATCGTTGATCGGTGCGGTAAGGACCGGCGACGCGTCGGTGGCGGCGAAGAGCGTGCCGGTGGTTGCGGGTGTATCGATCGGGTCGCTGCTGGACGCAGAGAGGTTGGGGCACGCCAGGGCGGCAAGCGTGCAGCGCCCGTGATCGATGCGCGCCAGGCAGACGGCAAACTGCCGGCCCGCCGCGAACCCCTTGGTGCCGTCGATCGGGTCGATGGTGTAGTACACGGGCGGGTTGGCGCCGCCCGGTGCGGCGCCGAGATCGATGGCTTCCAACACCGCGCCGGGCCGCGCATCGGGCCATCCGTTTGCACGCAGGAGGGAAACCACATCGTCAAGCAGCCCCGGGTCGGCGCCGAGTACGGCGGCTGACTCCTCGCCCACCACGGCGGGGATATGCACCCCCGCGCGCGACATGAGGCGGTTGGTGAGCGCCTGAGCGGCGTAGTCGGCGATGGTGACGATCGAGCCGTCGTGCTTGGTGGCGATGTGCCCCTCGACCAGCGCGTGCTGCGCGGCCCGGGTGAGCGAGCCGGCGGAGGCGAGGGCGCCCAGGATGAGCGGCAGCTCAGGCGGGAGCGGGTCGAAGGTCGGCGTGGGAAGAGGCGCCGTCATCGCGGCACGGTAGACAGTGCGGTGTGACGGCGGCGCAGCCGCCTCAGATTGCGAAGTTGATCGGGGCGCTGCTCGAATCGACGCAGCCGTCGAACAAGACGGTGTGGAAGTTGGGCCCGTGGAGCGGGAGGCCGTCCAGAAAGAGCGGCATGCGCGGGTTGCGGTTCAGGAGCGAGCGCAGGTTGTGGCGCGGGGGCTGGAGCCCATAGTTCACGTAGAGCGAGGCGGGGTAATAGATGTACGTGCCGCCGGTGTTCTGGCGTCGGGTGGTGTCGCTCGGGCAGGCCCACGGGCGGATGCACTGCTCGGTCGAGGGCTCCGGCGCATCGTGGAAGGGCGCGAGCATGTCAACGATGGCGCGCTGGCCGGCGGGGAGGTTGATGATGTGCTGATTGGTGGTAGGGAGGTCGTTGCGCTCGTTGTAGTAGAGGTTGACGGCCTGAGCGAGGTTGCGCAGGCTGGCTTGGCAAACGACGCCGCGGGCGCAGGAACGGGCTTTGGTCAGGCCGGTCATCGAGAGGCCGACGAGCACCGAGATGATCGATGCACAGACAAGGAGCTCGATGAGGGTGAACGCGCTTCGTGCGCAACGACGGGTGCTGAGTGACCGGTCCATGGCCGCCTCCGTTATTCAGGTGAATCCCTGATACAGAGGGGTTCATCGGCGCAGCCTGCGCCTGACTTCTGGTAAGACCACGGGGGTAAAGACCCTCATCAGGTCTTGGATGCCGCGGAGGTGTGGAGGGAGCGACGCGTTTGGGTGTGTTATCGGGACGCCGCTGTGCCGGCGGCGTTCCGGTCGTGGGGCAGCAGGGCGCACAGGGCCAGCGCTGGGACGGTGAGGAAGGACGCGTAGAGCACGGCCTTGGCGGGTCCGCCGGCGGATGCGCCGATCGTTCCCGCGTACGCCGTGCCCGCCGCGCAGGCGAGCCGCCCGAGGTTGTAGCTGAACCCCGCGCCGAGGGTGCGCAGGAGCGTCGGGAACTGCGGCGGGATGTAGAGCGGGAAGATCGCGAACAGCCCCAGTCCGCAGAGCGCAAAGAGCGAGGCGTACACCGTAAGGGTCGTGACGTCGGACGGCGCGGAGTACCCCAGGAGCAACGCCGCACAGGCAACAGTGAGCATCGCCGCGAACGACAAGCGGGCGCCGAAAAGGCGTGAGAGGTAGGTCGCCAGAAAGTTGCCCGCGATGTTGGCGGTGAAGTAGATGAGCGTGACGGTGGTGACGGTCTGGGTCTGCTGCGCCGGAGGGAGCGTCTTTACGGCGGGGAGCGCGCGGACCACCTGGGGCGTGAAGAAGACGAAGATCCAGACGGTGACGAGGCAGAGCGAAACGAACGTGCTGAGCACAAGCGTCGTGCGCACCACCGAACGGGAAAAGAGCTCGGTAACGCGGGCCGGCGCCGAGGCGGCCTGGGCGGCGTGCCAGGCGTCCGGTTCCGGGACGCTGCGGCGGATCCAGAAGACAAACAGCGCCGGGGCGACGCCAACCACAAAGACCCATCGCGGGTCGTGGTTCTTCAGAAGTCCGCCGGTGAGCGTCGCGGCGATGATGCCGACGATATAGCCGGACTGCAGCAGAGCGCTGGCCCACGCCTTGCAGCGCGCGGGGAGGGTCTCGCTCACCAGCGCGCTCCCCGCGGCCCACTCTCCGCCGATGCCCAGCGCGGCGAGGAAGCGGAAAACCAGCAGGTGCCACCATTGCGTGGCGAAGAAGCCAAGACCGGTGAAGACGGCGTAGGTGAGGATGGTGAGAGCGAGCGTGCGCGAGCGGCCGATACGGTCTCCCAGCCGACCGAAGAGGGCGCCGCCGCAGGCCCAGCCGACGAAGAAGACGGCCTGAATCCAGGCGGCGCGCTCTGTGGCCATGGCGTGGACCGCCGCGTCGGTCAGAGCGGGATCGGCGGACTTGACCAGGTTGGACACGAGCTGGATCGAAACGGCGATGAAGAGGTAGCCGTCGAGACCGTCGAAGCCCCATCCCAGGGCGGCGGCGAGGAGCGCGCGTTTCTGGGTTGAAGTGAGAGGGGCGGGGCGCTCGCTGGGCATGCGGGGTAGATTACCGCAAGGCGGTGCGCGAGTCGGCGGCGCTCAGGGCTGCGCTGGCTTGCCGGGCTTGCCCGGCGGGGGCGTTGGCCGTTTTTCATTCCTGACGCGGTCGATCGTCACCTCGCTGGTAGAGCCCAACCCGTGGTCCTTGCCCATCACCACAAAGCTGGATTTGTTCGTCACGGAGAGCCTCGCGGCCGCGAGTTGGCCCGTGGTTGCGTCCCATACGTACGCTGCCTTGTCGTCGTACACGTATCCGCGTGGCTGTGGAGCCCCATCGGGCGGCTTGAAACGCGAAACGGCCTCGATTTCGACCCGCGCTTTGCCGGCCGTGCGGACGTGGTAGTCGGTTACGCGAACGGGCGCGGCCTTTCCCTCCTTCGGAGCGTCGTCGACGTGCTCGCACGTCCACCGCTGATTGGCGCGTACGACGCCGTTGAAGTCGGGGTCGGTGTTTGTAGCCGGCAGCACGAACAGCGAGTACAGGAGGTTGCAGGGTGAGATGGACGCGAATGCGGAGGGTGGAAGCGCTGGTTCATCCTTCACCTCCAGCACCTCGCCGCGATCGCTCACGCGCAGGCGCATCCTGGCTCCGTGAAGAGGCTTGAATCGCTCGTAGAGCGCGCGATCGAGCGGCACGTCGTTGATGGTCGCGCCGTCGGGTTCCATTCCCGGCCTCTTGGGTATTTGAGTCTGCTTTGGCCTGTACGGGACCGTGCTGTCGTACTTTTCGGTGAAGCCGTACATCGACCATGATGCCTGCACGGCGGTGGACTCGACCTCGATCTCGGCTTCCTGCTTCTCTGCATCGACCGCCAGGGGCGTGACGCGCACATGCCACGCGACTTGTTCTGTCGACGGGTCGAACTCCTTGCCGCCGTGAGACTGCTGGGCCGTATGGACCGACCGGAAGACGTAGGTGGTGGTGCGTGAAGTATCGAAGACCGGAAGGATGCTTGGGTGTGTCGGCGCTTTGGGTTGCGTCCGCGCGGGGGGCGGCGTACCGGGTCCAGCGGGCTGCGCCGCGGCACAAAGCAGTGCGGTAACAAGCAGCGTGAGCATCGGTGATTATCGCCGGCAGTGCGGTTGTCAGGCGGCGCCGCCCCGGTCAGCCGGCCGAACCGACGAGCGTGGCGTTGTCGGGGAAGCGCTTCAAGGCGGCGACGAGCTGCTCGGCCTGGGTGTGCGGGGGCATCGCGATCAGCCGGCGGCGGAGGGCCGTCATCGTCTTGAGCTCCTGCGGGGAGAGGAGCAGGTCTTCCTTTCGCGTGCCGCTGGCGGCGAGGTTGATGGCGGGGAAGATGCGGCGCTCGGCGATCTTGCGGTCGAGGATGAGCTCCATGTTGCCCGAGCCCTTGAACTCCTCGAAGATCACCTGGTCCATCTGGCTGCCGGTGTCGACCAGGCAGGTGGCGATGATGGTGAGACTGCCGGCCTCCTCGCTGTTGCGCGCCGAGCCGAAGATCTGACGAGGGACTTCCATCGCCTTGGCGTCGATGCCGCCCGACATCGTGCGACCGGAGTTGGCGAACTTGCGGTTGTTGTTGAAGGCGCGTGCGAGCCTGGTGATCGAGTCGAGCACGATGACCACGTGCCGGCCCGCCTCGACCATGCGCTTGCTGATCTCCATCGTGCCGATGGCCAGCGACGTGTGCTGCTGCACCGAATGGTCGTTGCTGCTGGCGAGCACCTGTGCGCGGGGCGAGCCGTCGGCGTGGTTGCCGAAGGAGGCGAACGTGCGCCGGAAGTCGGTGACCTCCTCCGGGCGCTCGTCGATGAGCAGCGCCAGCACCGTCACGTCGGCGTGGTTCTGGACGATGGCGGTGGAGATGTTCTTCAGAAGCGTGGTCTTGCCGGCCTTGGGGGGTGACACGATCAGGGCGCGCTGGCCGCGCCCGATCGGGCAGAACAGGTCGATGAGCCTGCAGTCGTCGGGGCATCCGCGGTACTCCAGGGTCAGGCGCGGACGCGGGTCGATCGATGTGAGATCCTCGAACGGCTTGATGCGCGGGGCGGCGTGCGGATCGAACCCGGCGATCTGGACCTGGTAGTGCTTCTGGGGGTGCTGCTGCGGGCGCTGCTGCTGCGGCACGCCGTTGTTCTGGCCCGAGGGGGCGTGGTGCTGGTGCTGGTGGTGGTGGCCGGGTGGGTGCTGGTGCTGCCCTGGGACACCTTGGTTGCCGCGTCCCCTGCGCCGCCGACGGCGTTTCTTGTTGCCTGGGTGACCGCCGCCCTGGGGTGGGGGCGGTGAAGAGGGTGGGGGCTGGTCGTTCACGTGGTCTGGTCCGTCATGGTCGGAGGGCGTGCGCGCCGGGCACGCAGCCAGGCGGTGCACGGTCTTGGATGTGTGGGCCGGGTCGAGATCGCCGGCGGCCGAAGGCCCCTCGTCCTTGGAGGGAGCGTAGGACGCGCGGCCGCACCCGGCGCCGGGCCACGGTGCCGTTCTCGCTACCATCGGCCCGTCATGCGTGAGGTGAAGGGCATCGCGGTTTCGCCGGGAGTGGCGATCGGTCGCGTGCTGGTGCTGGACGACCAGCGTCGGCGGGTGGCGCGCCGGGTGGTGTCGGCCGAGCGGGTGCCGGAAGAAAAGGCCCGGTTGGACCGGGCCTTGAAGGCGTCGATCAACGAGCTCATCGACGTACGGTCGAAGGCCCACGCCGAACTGGGCGAGGAGGCGGCGAAGATCTTCGGCTTCCACATCGGCATGCTGTCCGATCCGAGCCTGACGCGCCCGATGGCGGCGATGATCGAGAAGGAGCGGGTGGCGGCGGAGTTTGCCGTGCAGGCGCAGCTGCAGTCGCTGGCCGAACGGTTCATGGGGCTCAAGGGGTCGGCGTTCACGACGAAGGTGGACGACATCAACGACCTGTCGATGCGGGTGCTCAAGCACCTGATCGGCGAGCAGGAAAGCCGCCTCGCGGACGGCGCGCCCGACGGCCTTTCGGGGGGGAGCGGCGGCGACGGGCTGATCGTGCTCGCGCGCGACCTGACGCCGAGCCAGGCCGCGGGCCTGCACAAGCGCAGGGTCGTTGGCTTCGCGACCGAGGCGGGCGGCAAGACCGGACACACCGGCATCTTCGCGCGCGCGATGGCGATCCCGGCCGTGGTAGGGGCCGGGCGCCTGACCGACGACGTGCGCGACGGTGATCCGGCGGTGATCGACGGGCAGGCGGGCGTGGTGATCCTCAATCCGGACGAAGAGACGCTCGGTCGGTACCGGCGCATCAAGGAACGCGACCGGCTCTTCCGCATCAAGCTCGAGGAGCTCGCCGAACTGCCGAGCGTGACGCAAGACGGCGTGGCGATCGACCTGCAGGGGAACATCGAGTTCCCCGACGAGATCCCCAACCTGCTCGCGGCGGGCGCCAGCGGCGTGGGGCTGTACCGCACGGAGTACCTCTACCTCGCGGGCGACGGCGAACCGACCGAGGAGCAGCACTTCGCGGCGTACAGGCAGTGCGTCCAGACGCTGCAGGGCCGGCCGCTGACGGTGCGGACGATGGACCTGGGCGCGGACAAGTACACGCAGGAGCAGGCTGACGAGCCGGAGCGGAACCCGATGCTTGGGTGCCGGTCGATCCGGTACTGCCTGATGAACAAGCCGATGTTCAAACGCCAGCTCAGGGCGATCCTCCGCGCCAGCGCCTTGGGACCCGTGCGGGTGATGTTCCCGCTGGTGAGCACGCCGGAGGAGTTCCGACGGGCCAAGTTCTTTTTGCGCGACGTGATGGAGGACTTGGCGGACGAGGGTGTGGCGTTTGATCGGGACCTGCAGGTGGGGATGATGGTCGAGG
>DASPMT010000436.1:0-18289 GCA_035626935.1 Phycisphaerales bacterium
GTTCCACCTCCGCGGCATCCCGCCCATGCCCGCGGGCATTCCGCAGCTCCGCGTCGACTTCACCGTCGACGCCAACGGCCTCCTCACAGTCGCCGCCCACGAGCGCCGCAGCGGCAAGCGTCTGACGGTGCAGGTGGTCCCGCACCACGGCCTCAGCCGCGAAGAGGTCGACCGCATCGAACGCGAGAGCTTCACGCACGCGCGCGCCGATATGGCCCGCCATCGCATCGCCGACCTGCTCGCCAACAGCCGGCTCGACCTGACCTGGATCAGCCGGCAGGTGTCGAGAGCGGGGGACCTCATCGAGCCGGCGCAGCGCCAGGCCGTGGAGCGCGCCGCCGCCGCGCTGCAAGCCTTCATCGAGGCAGGCCGCCCGGCGACCTGTCGACGCCGACGCCTTCCACGCCGCCAAGGAAGCGCTCGACCGCGTCAGCATCCCGCTGCACGAGGCCTCCATCCGCCGGTCGCTCCAGGATCACTAGCCGCGAGCCCGCTCGGTTGGTCCGGGCACGGCTCGTACTATTCGGCGTGACCCTCCCCAGACTCCACCAGTGGTTCCGTGCGACGGGCGTGCGTCGGTTCGTGCCGCTCCTTGCGTTCTCGCTGCTGGTCCTCGGCGGTTTCGCGCAGCCCCCCAAGGCTCCCGCGCCCGCGCGCTTCAGCCCCAACATCGTCATCATCACCCTCGACGGCGGGATCGACGCCGTCAGCTCCGTCAGCGTCCGCCGGAGGCTCGCGGAGGCTGAGCGCAGCGGCGCCGACGCGGTGGTCATCCAGATCGACTCGCCCGGCGGCGAGCTCGGCGCTGTGCTGGAGATCACGTCCGCACTAAAGAAGACCTCGATCGGGCGCACCGTCGCCTGGGTCAACCCGCAGGCGTACTCGGGGGGCGCGATCGTTGCGCTCGCCTGCGGTGAGATCGTCACCTCCGGCGGCGGATCGTTCGGCGACGCCGCCCCGATCCAGATCGGGCCCGGCGGCCTGCGGGCGCTGCCCGCCACCGAGCGTGCGAAGATCCTCTCTCCTCTCCTGGCGGAGATCGTGGGATCCGCCCGGCGCAACGGTCACGACGAGAAGCTCGCCCAGGGCATGGTCACCCTCGGGGTCGAGCTCTGGCTGATCGAGAACCCGGCCACCGGAGAGCGCCTCTTCATCGACCGCGCCGAGTACGCCACGCTCTTTGACGGTGAGCCCCCTACGTCCCACCCGCGCCTGGTCGGTCCGCCCGCCGGGCGCCAGACGCGGTCGCCGCGCCTGCGCCCCTCCGCCGAACCCGAGCCGGCCGCTGGGGGCCCCGCGCCTGCGCCGGCCAACCCGACCGACCTGATCCCCGCCTCTCCGCAGATCACGCCCGAGACCGTGCGCGACGCCAGCATGGCCATCAGCGAGGCGAGCACGCGCCCGATCCTCACCGCCGCCGACAAGGGGAAATGGAGGCTCGTCGAGTACGTGGCCGACGGCACCTCGCTCTTCACCTTCAGCGACACCGACCTGCTCGACCTGCGCGTCGCTTCGGCCCGCGTGAACTCCGTCGAGGAGCTCAAGCGGTACCTGGGCGCCACCAACACGATCACCCTTACCCCCGCCTGGTACGAGACGCTCGCCCGCGCCCTCCAGAACTACTGGGTGCGGGGCATCCTGGTCATTGTCATCATCATCGGGCTTTTCATCGAGTTCATCCACCCGGGCCTGATCCTCCCCGCCTCGGCGGCCGGGCTGGCGATCTTCGGGCTGCTGCTGCCGGAGATCCTCATGGGTCTGGCCGGCTGGTGGGAGATCGTGCTGATCGTCGGCGGCATCGCCCTCATCGGCGTTGAGCTCTTCCTCATGCCGGGCGTGGGCGTCGCCGGAGCGGTCGGGCTGCTCTCGCTGATGGCCGGCCTGGTGCTCGCCTTCGTCCCTGCGTCCGCCCCCGCCTTCCCCGGCATGGAAAGGTCGTCGTCGGGACTGCTCTGGGGCGTGGGCTTTGTGCTCATCGGCCTCACCACCGCCGCGACCGTCGGCTACTACATGAGCAAGAACATGCGCACGCTCCCGGTGCTCGGCCGCCTGGTGCTGCGCGACCAGCTCCCCGACGAGGACGTCGAAGGAGGGACGCTCGCGCCGGCGGTCGTCGCCGGCGCTCAAGTCGCCGTGGGTCAGGAGGGGGTGGCGATCACCACGCTGCGCCCGTCCGGCAAAGCCGATTTCGACGGGCGCGTCGTGGACGTCGTCTCCGACGGCCCGTTCGTTCAGCCGGGAAGCCGGGTCCGGGTGGTCGTTGTCGAGCGGATGCGCGTAGTGGTAGAGCAGTTCACGTAAGGTCCGCGCCCCCGCCCCGCCCCGCCGCCCGTTCCCCTACCCTGACGTCCCTATGGAAGCTCTTCTCGTCTGGGGCCTTGTGCTGCTGGCACTCGCCCTGGTCATCGTGATCATCGACCTGTTCCTGCCGACCGCGGGCATCCTCGCCGCGTTGGCCATCGTGCTCGCCGTCGCCGGCGTAGTCTGCCTCTTCCGCTACGACACCACCTGGGGCGTCATCGGCTCGCTCCTGGTGATCGTCGGCGGTCCGGCGCTCTTCGTCGTCGGCTTCAAGATGATGCCGCACACGCCGGTAGGCCGCAGGCTCATTCTCGGCGCCTCCGACGACGAGCCCAGGCCCCCCGCCCCCCCGTCGCCGCTGGAGCGCCTGGTCGGCAGCGAAGCGATGGTCGTCACCGACCTCCGTCCGGTCGGCACCGTGCGCGTCGGGGACAGGAAGTTCGACGCCATCAGTGAGACGACCCTTATCCGCGCCGGCTCCACCGTCCGTATCACCGCGGTTGACGGTCTGAACCTCAAGGTGCGGCCGGTCTGAGGCGTTCTCCGCTCAATGAACCGACCGGGCCGCCGACGCGGAGCGGGCGTTTGCGCGTCCCGGGCCATCCCCTATACTCGCCCCCGTTCACCGGCCGGCGGCGGCCGAACGCGAAGGAGTCCTCGTGCCCAGCACCAACACCATCTGGCTCATCGTCGGCATCGTCGGCGGCATCCTCTTCCTCGTCGTCGCCCTCTTCCTGTTCCAGTTCCTCAACCTCTGGGTGCAGGCCTGGTTCAGCGGCGCCAAGGTCAGCCTCTTCGACCTCATCGGCATGCGTCTGCGCAAGGTTGATCCGCGCGTAATCGTCCTCAGCCGTATCCGCGCCGTGAAGGCCGGGCTCGACGTCCGCACCGATCAGCTCGAGACGCACTACCTCTCCGGCGGCCGCGTGCAGAACGTCATCACCGCCATCATCTCCGCCCAGAAGGCGCACATCCCCCTCACCTGGGACACGGCAACCGCCATCGACCTCGCCGGCCGCGACATCGTCGACGCCGTGCAGACCAGCGTGAACCCCAAGGTCATCGACTGCCCCGCCCAGAACGGCCCCCGCTCCACGATCGACGCCGTCGCTCAGGACGGCATCCAGCTCAAGGCCAAGGCCCGCGTCACCGTCCGCACCAACATCCAGCGCCTCGTCGGCGGCGCCACCGAGGAGACGATCATCGCCCGCGTCGGCGAGGGCATCGTCACCACCATCGGCTCCGCCCAGTCGCACAAGTCGGTGCTCGAAAACCCCGACAACATCTCAAAGACCGTCATGGCCAAGGGGCTCGACGCCGGCACCGCCTTCGAGATCCTCTCGATCGACATCGCCGACATCGACGTCGGCGACAACATCGGCGCTCAGTTGAAGAAGGCTCAGGCCGAGGCCGACAAGTCCATGGCCCAGGCCGAGGCCGAGAGCCGCGCCGCCAAGGCGCGCGCCCTGGAGCAGGAGAACAAGGCCAAAATCGAAGAGAACAAGGCCCTGGTCGTCCTCGCCGAAGCGGAGATCCCCCGCGCCATCGCCCACGCCTTCCAGACCGGCAACATGGGCGTCATGGACTACTACCGAATCAAGAACGTGCAGTCCGACACGCTCATGCGCTCGGCCATCGCCGGCGGGGGCACGCAGTCCGTCGGTGAAAGAGGCCCGTTGAGCTGAGGGCCGGTCGCGGGCTCCAGCTTCCAACAGACCGTCCCGAACGCCCCGGTAGTCGCCGGGGCGTTTTCACATTTACCGATCGCCCGCCGCGGCCCGCTCCACAAGCTCTCGCACCCGATGGGCCCGGTACACCGGGTCTGAGCACAGCTTCTCGATGGCCGCGCGCACGCCCTCGGCCGACGTCGCGGTGTCCACCGTTACCGGTGGCAGGCCGTCCGGCGCCGGCACGTACGGCTCTTCGGGCCGCTGGTCACCCGGGCGAGCGTCCACGCGGTTGTCGATCCTCTCCACGGTGATCGGCGATCGTTTGGCGGTGCCGGGAGTGTTCAGCGGCACGCTCCCGATGAAGTACCGCGTGTTCGCCGGGATCCCCGCCACCATCCCTCCCTCGGTGCGGATGTACTCACCCCGCGGGAAGACCGCGATCACCGCACCCTGCACCCGCGCGTACCAGCCCGCGTACGGCGAATCAGCATCCTCTGGGATTTGGTAGACCCCCGAGAAATCACCCGGCGTGCCGGTCGTTGCCGGCCCCTTCGCCAGCGACGTCCCCAGCCCTCCCGCGTCCCCCCGGCCCTGCTCGACGCGGACGAAGTCCTTCACCGTGAGGCCGCGCGCCGGGGCCGACTGGACGGCTCCGGTCCCCCGCGGCGGCTGCGCAAGAACGCCCCCCGCGACCGCCGCGCACGCAAGCACCGAGATCAATCGCACGCACGCCATGGCCTGCTTATCGGCTCCCGGTGCCGCCCGCAACACCTACTGCAGAATGATCGTGATCTCCAGCGACACCGCCGCGTCCGGGCGCGCCGGCAACTGGTCCAGCACCTTCCCCTTCGCCCGCCAGTTGTACAGCGCCGTCACCACCGGCTCGTCCACCTGGGCCGGGAACCCCGACGACTTCAGGACCTTCACGCTCCGCGCGCGCCCGTCCTTCCCGAAGATGATCTCCATCTTGGGGCTCCGTGGCTGCAGCAGCGCGCGCGTCGTGAGGCTGAAGTCGGGGCGCACCGTGCGGATGTCAAGCCCCTCGCCCGCCTCCACCTTGCCGTTACGGAAAACCGCCGACACCTTCACGCTCGCCGCGTCCGCGTCACGGTCGGCCGCGACCTGCCGCGTCACAAGAGGAACACCGGGCGAGCCCGCCGCGCCGGTGCTCTGCGCCGCCGGCGTCTGGGCCGCCCCGCTCGCATCGACTGCGCGGACCTCCCTCCGAGGCTCTGTCGCGGCGGGGTTTGCGCGCGGTGCGGTCGCGGTTTGCTCGCGGCCCGGTTTGTCCCCGCCGCTGTCGCCCGCTCGGACCTCCGGCTGGAACGGACCTCCGGGCAGCTCACTCTTCGGCGCCTCGGGCGTTGGCGATCCCTCCACAGCCGGCACGGGAGCGACGGCCGGCTGCACGATTCCTTCAGGCCGCGGAGGCCCGACCGGCTCGCTCGGCTTTGCAGGCGCAGTGTCAACCGGCTTGTCGGCTCGCTCTGCCCCCTTCGCGCCCGATGCGCCGTCCTGGCCGCCTTGACCTGGGTCGCCCTGCGGCGCGGGTTTGGCGTTCTGGTCCAACCGCGGCTGCTCAACCGTCGAATGGATAGACCGGTTCTCCCCTTCGCCGTCGTTCCGCAGCCACGACTTGGTATCGATCTTCGGCCCGTCCACCACACCCAGGGGAACCTCGATCGGCTCGAATGGGTCTTCGGGCACCGGCTTCAGCGCCAGCTCCGGCGCAGGGCTCGGCTCATTCAACAACGGAGACGGCTCGATCGTGGCGCGCTCCGCGTCCAGCTTTGCCGCGATGTCCGTAGGTAGCTCGTCGGGCAGCAGGTAGATCGGCGCCGACTCCGCGGCCGCCATCGTGCCCTCTCCCGCTCCCGCACCGGTACCAGTCGCCAGACCGGCGCCTGCCGGCAGCAGGTACACCGCCGTGGCCACCGACCCATGGAGCACAAGGCTGCCGACGACCGCCAGCGGCCATGATTTGATGCGAACATCTGACACCGGACAATCCTACGAGCACCGGCCGGGTGGGTTCAGCCCCGTGCGGCGCTCGCACCGTCCAGCGGCCGAACCACAACGGCGGCGCCGGCCAGTGAGCCGCGGGGTGGCACATCGTGGACGACCGGCGGTTGCGACCGCACCGGCACGCCGTCGCCGCGCCGCCTCGGCTGCCGCACGTACTCCTTGCCTCCCCAGCGGATCGGCACGCCCGCGAGCAGGTCTCTGCGCGCCGCCCGGAGGATCCAGGCGACAAACGCTGAGCCCACCGGATAGAGCACCGCCCCGATCGCCGAAGCGCCTCCCCAGACGACGCCCAGCAGCATGCAGCCGTAAAAGCCCAGCAGCCCCGCTCCCCCGCAGATCAACGCCGCCACCGTGTACCACCGGAGCCCCTCGTCCCACGCTACGACGAGCGCCGCGACCACCGCGCACAGGCTGAAGACGGGCATCAGAGCGCCGGTGCACAGCGCCGTCCAAGCGTGCGCCGCCATGCGCTCGGGCCGGCGGTTGGCCAGCTCGATGTACAGACGCTTCCACCCCTGCACGAACGCGCCCCAGGTGTCGTACATCCGGCACACCAGCGCCCCGTCTGCGAAGAGCACCTCCACCTTGCGCCCGACGCCCTTGACCATCTGGGCGAGCGCCGTGTCCTCCAGCACCTCGTTCTGCACGCAGCGGTGCGTTCCCACGCGGAAGTAGGTCTCGCGCGTGAAGAGCATGAACTGCCCGTTGGCCATGCTGCGCGACGTGGCGCTCTCGTTGGCCCGCAGCACCGGGTACTGGCGCAGCAGCTCGCCCGCCGCCGCCGGCTGCACCACGTGCTCGAACCAGAACCGCTTCGCCAGGGTGCTGTAGAGGCTCAGCAGCCCGCACCCGCGCGCCTCGCGCAGCTTCACCGCCCAGCGCACGCACGAAGGGTGCAGCAGCGTGTCGGCGTCGATGAACAGCAGCAAGTCAGCGTCGAACGCCTCCGGTCGGTTCATCACCGCGTGCCACAGGGCGTGGACCTTCCCCGCCCACTCGGGCGGGCAGTGGTCGATGGTGTGGATGCTGAAGCGTCCGTCGCCCCCGATCTGTTCGCGCAGCACGCGCTCGGTGCCGTCGGTGCAACGGTCCAGGCTGAACACCACCTTGAGCCGGTCCGCCGGGTAGTCCTGGCGCTGCAGCGTCGCCAGCAGCGCCCCGATCGAACCCTCCTCGTTGTGCGCCGGAACCACGACGCACAGCAGCGGCCACTGGGAGAGGTCCGGCATCTTCTCGGCGTCAGTCGCCAGCGGCGCAGACAGCCGGGTGTTGATGAACCGGACGATCCCCGCGATCCAGTAGACCGCGCAGGCAACGGCCCACACCGACAGGAACACCAGGATGGACCTCTCGAGGTGGATCATCGGTGCGACGCCGAAGGATAGGAAGCGGCGGCGAACCCTCCGCTCCAAGACCGCGTAGAGGCGCGGTAAGGGACCGGGTCACGCCGCGTGTCCCGCCCCGCCCTCACTTCCTACGCTCCCCTATGCCCGTCCGGATGGAACTCTCCCGCATCCTGATCCAGGAGCTCAAGGACTTCCAGGTCATCGAGCTCCGCGAGGTAGCCGAGGCGTCCCCCGGCGACGAGCCCGCGGACCCCGACCCCGAAGGGACCAAGGCCGGCACCGTCTCGCAGGTCGAGAACGGCCGCTCGTTCCCGATCGTGATCGGCCTCCCCGAAGCCCAGGCGATCGAGCGCCGGCTCAAGGGCATTATCATCAAGCGCCCCCAGACCCATGACCTGCTGGCCAACGTCATCACGGCACTCGGCGGCGCGCTCGAGTCGATTACGATCAATGACCTGAGCGAGCAGACCTTCTTCGCCCAGCTCAACGTCAAGCTCCCCTCCGGCAAAGTCGCCCACATCGACAGCCGCCCCTCCGACGCCATCGCCCTGGGGATCGCCGGCAACGTCCCGATTTATGTCGCCGAGCACGTGCTGGACGCCGCCCAGAAGCCCGACGACGACGAGAAATAGGACGGGAACACGGAGAGGCGGAAACTCAAAGAAAGCAAGGCGAAGAACTCGAAGGCCTCAAAGAAGGGCATCAGGTCTGCTCTCTCTTTGAGCCCTTCTTCTCCTCTTTGAGTTTCCTGCCTTGTCCGTTTTCTTTGCGTTCCTCTTCTACTCTTCCCCGTGCACCCGGAGCTCGACAGCTCGCCCCACACCAGGCCCGAGTCATACCTGACCGCCGCCATCCCCGGCACCGGCGGCGCCATCAAGCAGCGCCCCGAGGACTTCATTGTCGAAGAGATCCCCGCCTACGACCCCTCCGGCGAGGGCGAGCACATCTACCTCTTCGTCCAGAAGGTCGGGCTCTCCACCAGTCAGCTCGTCTCAATCCTCGCCCGCCACTTCGGCGTCCGGGAGTACGCCGTCGGCTACGCCGGGCTCAAGGACCGCCACGCCATCACGCGCCAAGTCGTGTCGATCCACACGCCCGGCAAGACGCCCGAGGACTTCCCGATGCTGCGCGACGGACGCATCCAGGTCCTCTGGAGTGACCTGCACGGCAACAAGCTCCGCCGGGGCCACCTCCGCGCCAATCGCTTCTCGATCAAGGTCCGCAACGTCCCGCTGCGCTCGGTCTTCGACGCCCGCCGCACGCTCGACGCGCTCGCCACCGTGGGCGTCCCCAACCGTGCAGGCGAGCAGCGCTTCGGCATCCTCGCCAACAACCACCTCGTCGGCCGCGCGATCCTGCTGGGCGACGACCAGCTCGCCCTCGACATCCTCCTGGGTCCGCTCCCGGAGGGCGTTCCGCCGCTCTCACACGACAACCAGCGCTCCCGCCGGCTCTACGCCGAGAAGAAGTACACCGACGCCGCCGTCACCGCCGGCAAGGGTGCAATCACCGAGCGTCGCGCCTTGGCGATGCTCGCCAAGGGCGCCACGCCGCGCCAGGCGATCGACGCCCTCAACGGCCTGGCCCGTTCGTTCTTTCTCACCTCGTTCCAGTCCGCCGTCTTCAACCGCGTCCTCGACGACCGGCTCCGCGCCGGGGCCTTCGACCGGCTCCTGCCCGGTGACGTCGCCTTCAAGCACGCCAACGGCGCCCTCTTCCCCGTCACCGAGGAGGAGCTCGCCAAACCCGACACCGCCGCGCGACTGGCCGCGATCGAGATCTCACCCAGCGGCCCGCTCTGGGGCCCGGATATGTTCCACGCCTCCGGCGCCACGGCGGAAGCCGAGCGCGACGCCCTTGCCTCCTTCGGCGTGACCCCCGAGCACCTCGCCGCTGCCGCCCCTCGCTTTGGTCAAGAGCACCAGGGCCACCGCCGCCCCCTCCGTGTCCCGCTCAGCTACCCCTCGGTCCACGCGGGCGGCGACGAGCACGGCCACTACATCCAGTGCGACTTTGAGCTCCCTCCCGGCGCCTTCGCGACCGTCGTGATGGACGAAGTCATGAAGACCGCTCCCGTCACTCCCCTCCCCGGAGGGGAGGGACCGGGGGTGGGGTTAACGACCGCCGCCGCACCGTCCGCTGCTGAGGCATCAAGCGATTTTGATGACGAGGACGGTTGACGCAACCCGGCGCTACGTCCCTCGCTCCCCTCCCGTCCCCAACTCCCGCAACGCGCTGCGCTCGATCCCCTTCCATGCCCCCACGCATCATCGTCTTCGACCTCGGCGGCGTCGTCGTCCGCATCTGCCGCTCCTGGAAGGAGGCCTGCGACCGCTGCAGCCTTCCCTACCACGACACCGTCACCAACCCGGCGTTTGTCGCCGAACGCAAGGCGATCCGCGCCAGCCACGAGATCGGCCGCATGACCGACGAGGAGTTCTATACCCGCATCGCCGCCACCACCGGCGGCCACTACACGCCGCAGCAGGTCCGCGACATCCACCACAACTGGACCATTGACGAGTACCCCGGCGTCACGAAACTCGTCGACGACCTCCACGACCGCGGCCTCGCCACCGGCGTCCTCTCCAACACCAACGCACACCACTGGCGCCTGCTCACCGAGCAGCCCCAGGCCGGCGGGCCCGCGCCTTACCCGACCGTCCACCGCGTCCACCACCTGCACGCCTCCCACCTGCTCGGGCTCGCCAAACCCCACCGCGCTATCTACGAGGCCTTCGGATCCCGCGCCGGCTACGCCCCGCACGACATCCTCTTCTTCGACGACCTCGCCGAGAATATCACCGGCGCGCAGGACGCCGGCTGGGACGCCGTCCAGATCGACCACACCGGTGACACTGCCGCCCAGATGCGCCTCCACCTCCGCCTGCGCGGGGTGGATGTGTAAGTCCTGCATCCGTGCGATGCCGAGCGCGGGCCGTCAGGCTCGCCGATTTCGCCGGCGCCGACGAGCAAGGCGCGAGCGGCCCAGGCAAAGACGGGCCTGCACGGCGCGCCTCTTACGCCGTGCACCCATCAAAGAACGCGTCGATGAACACGACAAAGTCGTTGTTGTCGTGCGCGCCGTCGCGCCCGGCGACGCCCCCTTGCTCCCCCACGTCCGCGCGGGGATCGCCGCCGAAGAACAGGTCGACGAACGCGACGAAGTCGTTGTTGTCCAGCCGGCCGTCATGCTTCGCCGCGCCCCCCTGGCGACCGACGTCGGCCACGCCGCACCACGCCGCGTCGAGCACGGCGAAGTTCGAAACGCCCACGCCCCCCGCGCCCGTGAACTTCCCCGCGATCACCAGCGACGGCGGACGCCCGCCCGGTCCGTCAAAGTCGAACGCGACCGCCGCCTTGATCCCGTTGAGGAACGAGCCGTCAGCGGGAATCCCCGTCACGCCGCCCGCGGCCGGGACGCTCCACGACGCGCCGTCCCATGCCGCCACGCTCTGCGCGGGGACCCGCTGTGCCGCGGCGGGCCCGCCGACGGATTCGAAGAACCCCACGGCCCAGAGCTTCTCGCCCGTGCCGTCGTCCCACGGGACCAGCGCGTGCACCCACCCCGGCCCCCCGTTGGCGCGGCGAACGCCCCATCCCGTTCCCCCCAGGCCGCTCCAAGCCGTGCCGTTCCATGAGGCCGCGCCCGCCACCTGCACGCCCGCCGTGTTCGACAGGTTGCCTCCCACGTACAGCCGGCGCGAAGCCCCTTCTCCCCACACCGTCAGGCAGCGAGGCGAGTTGAAGCAGTTGCCGCCCAGAGTCGCGCGCCGCGTGCCGTTGAACTTGTTCGCGCCGTTGAACGTGCCGTTGGTGGTGAACACCTCCGGCCCGCTGCCGTCGTCGTGCACCAGCGCGCTGTCGACGATCGTGATGAACGTTCCACCCACGTCCTCCCAGCCCGCCGGGCCCAGCGCCCGCGCATAGTTGTCCGATCCCGCGGGCGACCCGCTCACCAGCAGCTTCGCCGGTTCGCCGGGCAGCTGGTAGCTTGCCAGCGTGCTGCACCAGCTCAGCAGGTACCCGGGCGCTCCCAGCGCCTGCCACCCCGAGCCGTTGAACGAGGCCACGCTGTCGATCGTGTTCGGCGCTGCGCCCGGCACGCTGAAGAAGCCCCCCGCGTAGACACGCCCCCCATGCTCAGCCAGCGCCATCACTTCCCAGTCGAACGCCCCTACCCCCTCCCACGCCGCGCCGTTGTACCGCGCCGCGCGCCCGACGCTGGTCGCTCCCGCGTGCGTGAAGTCGCCGGCGACCCACAGCATGGGCGAGCCGTTCCCGCCCGCTTCGGTGCCGCTGGTCGCCAGCAGCGCCGATGCCTCGCCGTTGAGTGCCGGTAGAGCCCGCCATGCCGGCGCGGGCTGTGCAGACGCACACGTCGCTAGCGCGATGACGACCGACGTCGATGCCACGGGTTGCATATCAAGGCTCCACCCCGCCTCGCCCCTGGGCGCAGGCCATCCAAGCCGCCAATGCGCCGTGCCGGAGACAACCGGCTAAGAAAACCCGGAGCAGTTGGCCCGTCGGCAAAGAACCACCTCACTAGGGGGGTCGCGAGCGAGGTTGCCGGCGCTCAACCCATGTCAAGCCGCGCCGACGGCTTGCACGCGCCGGGCGAACAACGGCCTGCGGCCGTTCCGTCAACACCCGCCGAAGAACAGGTCGATGAACACCACAAAGTCGTTGTTGTCGAACGCCCCATCCTGGCCCGGGATGCCACCCTGCACGCCGACGTCGGCCCGCGGGTCGCTCCCGAAGAAGTAGTCGATGAACACGACGAAGTCGTTGTTGTCCAGCACGCCGTCGAAGCCGCCGACGCCGCCTTGGCTTCCCACGTCGGCCGGGCCGCAGGCGCAGCCGACGCTCAGCGCCGCCGGCGCGCTCGTCGTCGTCCCCGCGATGCCCGTCACGACCACGTCGTACGCGCCCGCGTTGGCCGCTACGGCCGACGCGATCGAGTAGGTCCGGCGCGTCGCCCCCGGCACCGCCTGCCCGTTCTTCCTCCACTGGTACGAGAACGGGCCCGTCCCCGACACCGTCACCGACATCGTCGCCGGCGACCCCGGGCACACGTTCTGCGCGCCCGTCTGCTGCGTGACCGACGGCGCCGACACGTTCATCGCCCAGAACAGGCTGCGGTCAAACAGGTTCTTGCCCGCCGCCGTCGTCTGCAACCAGGTGTTGTCCTCGAGGAACACAAACGCGCGGCGGGCCGGCGTCACGTACCCGCCCGCTACCGTCGCGCCCGCCTCCGCGGCCATCAGCGCAACGTCCGACGACCCCTCGCGCCGCGCCAGCACGCGCGTCCCCGCGCCCACAGTCCCCAGCCCCAGGCTCAGGTTCGCGTTGATCCCGTACACCTGCAACGCGCCGGCGCTCAGCCCCTGCGTGATCGGGTGCGTCGTATCGACCACGTTCACGCTCGTACCACCGGTGACGATCCCGTTGTCCGTGAGCGACTCACGGTTCGGGCGCAGCAGCGCGTTCTCCCAGAAGAGCATCGGCGTGTTGACCGTTCGGAACTCCCCCGCCACGTTCGACGACGTGACCGTCGACGACACCAGCACGCCCCTGTACCCCGCCGCGATCTGCGCCGCCGTGGGGCGCTGCGCCGGGGCCTCGTTCAGCACGTCCACCGTGAACCCCTTGGCCCGCAGATACTCCGCCACCGCGTTGTCGCTCGCGCCGGGCGGGTTCACCGCGATCAGCGCAAGCTTCGGCGGCGTCCCCACGCGGACGTAGTCGACCTTCTCGGCCACCGTCACCCCGGCCGAGCCCGTTACCGTCAGGCGCACGGTGTAGCGCCCTTCCTCGGCGTACACGTGCGTCGGGTTCTGCTGCGTGCTCGTCTCTCCGTCGCCGAAGTCCCAGGCCCACGCCGTCTGGCCCGGCGCTGTCGAGGTGTTGGTGAACGAGACGCCCAGCGGCGCCGGGCCGGTCGTGACACCCGCCGCGAAGTCCGCCGCGCCCACGAACCGCACGCGCAGGATGTTCGCCCCCCGGTCGATCGGCGAGAGGTAGTCGGCGTCCTTGTAGAAGTCGCTGAAGTAGAGACCGTCTGGCCCCGCCGCCAGCGCGACCACCGTCGCCTTGCCGGCGCCGTTGTAATCGATCAGCGGTGTCGGGCCCGTCAGCCGGTTGCCCGCCGCGTCGAGCGTGAACCACGTGATCTTCTTGCCGATCGCCTGCGGGCCGGTACCCCAGGTCGCGCCCGACTCGCTGATGAACATCGCGCCCTGCATCGACGCGGGGAACCCGCTGCCGCCGAACGTCGACGGCTGAACGAACGCCATGTTCACCGGACCAGACGCCGGGTTCCAGTTGTAGATGGCGAAGTTCGCCATGCTCGCGTCGCTGCCGTTCCACAGGTAGTTCCGCCCCCGCACCACTTGGCAGATCCGGTCCACGCTCGGGCCGTTCTCCACTTCGTAGTGCATGCCGTCGGCGGCGCGCCACGCGCCGCCGAAGGGGTTGCGGTGCCCGTAGGTGAACACGTAATCGCGAGCCGTGATCCCGTTGCTCGCGTCGTAGAACGGGTTGTCGCTCGGCGCCGTCCCGTCGGTGTTCAGGCGGATGATCTTGCCGCGGAAGCTGCTGAGGTTCTGCGCCGTCGACGTTGTGAACCCGTCGCCGATGTGCACGTAGAGCTTCCCGTCGGGCCCGAAGCTCACGTTGCTGATCTGGTGCGACTGCCCCATCGACTCGCCCACCATGTTCAGGATCGTGGTCTGCGTCGCGGCCGTCAGCCCGCCGTTGCTGCTGGTGAACCTGACCACCTTCGGGTAGTGGGGGACGTTCTCCACGCCGTCCTGGCTGCTGTACACCATGCTCGCGTACACGTCGCCGGTCGTCGGATGCACCGCGATCCCCGCGACGCCCTGCTCCCCCGAGCCGGGGAAATTCCCCGTCGGGTTGAAGTTCAGCAGGTTGCTCGCGTAGTCGGACACCGTGCCGTCGCGCGTTACCACCTTGATGCTGCCGTACAGCTCCGCGACGTAGTACAGCGGGGCCGCCGGTCCCGCGCCCGGAGTCGGTACAAACGCGATGTTGGTCGGCAGCTGGAACCCGCTCGCCACTACCTCCACTTTGTACCCGTTCTGCAGCACCGTCCACGGCACCGCCGCGCCGCGCGCAAGGGTGCCGAAGTTCGGGCCCGTCTCGCCCGCCGCCCCGACGTACGTTGCGCCGCTTGCCCCCACCCAGAAGTACGCGCTCTGCCCGGCCCCCAGCGACACCGCCGGCAGGTACACCGTCCGCGCCGTCCCCCCGCCGTCGGTGAACGCCGCCGTCGACTCGGGCAACGCCAGCGCCGCCCCGGCGGCGGCGCTCACGACCACCCGCACCGCGTGGTGCTCGCCGTGCGCCGCCGGGTTCGTAAGCTGGTTGCTCACCCCGTCGAGCCCGCTGATCACCAGCATCACATCGCCGTCGCTCCCCCGCACCGCCAGCGATGCGCCGGGCGCCAGCACCACCCCTGCGCCCGTCGAATCCGTCCACGCCGGCGCCGGCACGTCCCGAACGTCGTCGATCTCCAGCGGGAACACCGACGTCGCCGCGCCCGTGGTGAAGTCCCGCTCCGACCACGCGCTCCACTCGCTCGCCGCGCTGCCGCTGTCGTCGCGGTAGCGCACGCGCAGTCGATACTGCGTCTGCGGCAGCAGCTCGTGCAGGTCCGCGTGGCTCCCCTCGAACACCCCGTCGCCGATGTGCGTGTGCACGCGCTCGACGCCGCCGATGCACAGCGTCGACCACACCCGCGCCGGCGGGTTCACCGACCAGATCTCCCAGTCGGTGCACAGGTGTGCATCACCGTCGGCGTCGGAGAACGAGTCCGCCTCCATGTGCACGTCCGAACCGTTCACGATCCGATTGATCTGCGGCTCGGTGATCACAGGCGGCGCCGGCGGCGCGTCCCCCGCCGCCGAAGCACAAGCCAACACCAGACCGACGACCATCGTCACCGTCGCACGCACCATGTATCCACCTTCCGGGTCGCACCCGCCACGAGCCGGGCCGCGCCCGGAGGTCCAGACTACCACACAAACGCCGCCGGGGCTGCGCCGGTGGTCCGAATCCCCTCCGTCGAAACCCGTAAACCTGTGGCGCAAACCCCCCGCCTTGCCGCGGACGGGCGCCGCCGCCGTCATGGGCACGCCGCGAAGAACATGTCGATGTAGACCACGAAGTCGTTGTTGTCCCACCCGCCGTCGGGCCCGGCGACGCCGCCCGTGCGCCCCACGTCCGCGCGGCTGTCGGGCGCGAAGAACCAGTTGATGAACACCACCAGGTCGTTGTTGTTCTTCAACCCGTCGCTCCCCTCAAGGCCGCCCGTCCGCCCAATGTCGCCGACGCACGGCGCCGACGGCGTCTGCCGCTCGAAGCACCCGCGGTCGATCGTTCCGCCGCTGAACCCCGCGTTGTTCATCCCCGGGTCGTCGTACACGCGGGCGTTCCCGTCAAGGTCGGTCGCCGCGGCCGCACCCGGCAGTCCGCCGTTCCAGCCGGTGTCGATCGCCGGGCTCAGCGCTGCGAGCCGGTAGTTCCCCGACGCCGCGCCCACAAACCGCGGATCGGCGCCGTTGTTGAGGCTCGCCGGCCCGGCCAGTGCGCCGTCCCAGCCTTCAACCGTCGAGTCCGTCATCAGGTCCATCACCGTCACCGCCGTCGAGAACTGCCTCCCGCGCAGCGAGGCAGGCCCGGTCGAGGTGTTCCCCCAGAGCACCGAGTTGCGCACGGAATAGGTCGGTCCGTCCACCCATACCCCGCCGATCGACCCGCCCGTCGCGTTCCGGGCCACCGTGCAGTTCAGCATCGTCAGACCGTCGGTGATCCCCGTGGAGAAACCGCGGCAGTACGCTGCGCCGGCGCTGAAACTCGCCGTGTTCTCCGCGATCAGGCAGTTGCTCAGCGTGATGTTCCCCAGGCAATAGACGCCCCCGCCCGACCCCGCCGTCGCCTGGTTCCCCGTGATCGCGCACCGCGTCAGCACCGCCCGGGTCTCGGCCCGGAAGTTCACGCCGCCCCCCGAAGCGCCGCTGTTCCCGGTGATCACGCAGTCGGTCAGCGTCAGCGCCGGGGCCGACGCGAGGTTCTGCGCGTAGACCGCGCCGCCGCCGAAGGTCGCCGAGTTGCCGGTGAACCGGCAGTTCCGCACAGTCGGCGCCCCGTTGGATGCGTACAGCCCGCCCCCGGCCGTGTCTCCGGCGTTGTCCGCCACACCGCCGCTGATCCAGAACCCGTCGAGCACCGCCGTCGCGTCCGTGCCGCTGGCGACAACCACGTGCGGCAGCGAGTCGTCACCCACAAAGTTGGGGTCTCCACTGATCGGCGCCAGCGTCGCCGGGTTCGTCGCGTTCACCACCCGCGCCGCCAACGAGACCTCGGTTCCCGTAAACCCGCCGTAGATCGACAGCCCGTTCCGCATCCGCACCGGGAAGCCGGAGTTGTCCTGAGACGAGCGCGAAGCCCACACCTCCGTCACACTCGGCGTCGTACCCGCGATCTGCGACGCCACCGACGTGAACGCCAGCGCCGTCTCCCACGTCAGGCCGTCGTTGTACACACCCGCTCCCGTCGGCTTCACGTACAGGCGAGACGGGTTCAGCGGCTTGATCTGCAGGCCCGCCAGCGACCCGCTGTTCGCCACCCCGGCCACCGTCGGGACCTCCACGTTGATCTGGATCGCCGTGGCGATCCCCCCGATCGCAACGCGGTGGCGCGCGTGCGTTACCCCCTCAGTGAACCCGTTGACGGGAAAGCTCCCTCCCACGGACGATTTCGGTCTGCCGAACAGCCCGACCTGCGTCCGGTAGGACGCGTTGTCGGGCGCGCCGGCGTACGTGTACACCTCGTACACCCCCGGCGCGAGACCCGACACCACGACCGTGAACGTCCGCCCCGCCCCCCCAAGGTCCAGGATGTCGTCCAGCAGCCGCTCGTGATCGCCGGAGGTGTTGGCGTTGGTCGTGCCGATCGTCGCAAGGTTCGAGCCGGTGAAGAGCATGTTGAACGTCGCGGTGCTCACCCCGTCGACGCCCACGATCGGCACCGCGGTGGCGGTCACCACTCCGCCCGTGCCGACGCTGTTCCAGACGCCGGGCTGACCCGCCGCACCGCCGAACGTGCTCGCCGGAACGCCCGACCCCGTCCCGGCCGTCAGGTTGAAGTCGATGTTGAAGCCCGACCGGGTCAGCGACTCGCCGCCGAACGCCACCGTCGCCAATAACCAAGCCGCGGCAGCCATCAGGTACTTCATGGAGACCTCCCGTCGGCAGCACGCCGCACGTTGGAGATTACCCCACGCTTCCGCCCCCGCCCACCCCCATTCGCATCGATCGATCTTCCTGTCACTTCCTCGGTGCTCGCTCACGCACTCGTCAGCGCACGCTGCACAGCGACCCCCGATTTCCGCTCTCAACCGAGCCGTGTGGCCTCTTGTGCTGTACATTCACTTCCTTAGCCGTGCGCCCTCCGCTTGAGCCAACCCGGGCCACCCTCCTCTCGCGCATCCGCGACACGGCGGACGCGGCCGCCTGGATCGAATTCCAGGACCGCTATCGCGGCCTCCTCGTTCGCTTCACCCTCAGCCGCGGCATGCAGCTCGCCGACGCCGAGGACGTCGTCCAGGCGGTCTTCGCCTCGCTTGCCCGCACGATCCCGGGCGGGGGCTTCGCCTATGACCCCGCCAAGGGTCGCTTCCGCGACTACCTGTTCCGGTGCACCCGCAACGCGATCTCCGCCCACCGCCGTCCAAACCGAGCCGCCGCGCCGCTAGACCTCTATGACGGACAAGGTCACGACGGCGCCGCGCCCGACGGCCACGACCCCGCTGAGTCCGCCCTGTGGGAGAAGGAGTGGGTGGCGCACCACTACCGACAGGCGATGACCACACTCAGATCCACGTTTGACGCCCAGAGCATCGAGGTCTTCGAGCACGCCCTCGCC
>DASPMT010000437.1:0-3081 GCA_035626935.1 Phycisphaerales bacterium
GAACTCGTGCGAGAGGTTCAGGTTCGCCAAGTAGTCGTCTTCGGACCCGCAACGGTCGCAGCAACGCTTGTCGAAGGACATTCGTTTCTCCCTTGTTACTCGTGTGGCAGCAGGTTCGCGGTGGAGCCGGGCACGCTTACGAGCAGATGCACGGTCGCGGTGCCGGCGCTGAGGGTGTCGGCTGTGTCGGTGCCGCCCGTAGCGACCCGGACCGTCCAGTCGTTCGCCGATGCGTCACCGCTGACGATGAACTCCGCCGCGTGCTGGGCGTCGGTCCCGTCCGGCGTCGTCACGTCGACGGTCTTGGCCGTGCCGCCGGCGGAATAGATCGCACCGGACTTCACAACGCTCAGGCGCCAGACCTCGGCGTTGGGAGAGACGAATGAGTTGCCCGGCTCGATGCGCTGGTGCGTGCACACGGTGCCTGCCGGCAGGTTGTCGATCACCTTGTCAGACGTCGTGGCAACGGCCGTGAAGTCGGTGTAGGCGACGGTGTATCGCACCCAGCGGGGCGTGCCGTCAGTGAGCGTGGTGGTGGTTGTCGCGGACTCTGAAGCCGTCGTGCCCGACTCTGCCACGTCACGCTCAAGCCGCCTGAGCCGCGCGCGCAGCGCGTCTCCTCGGACCGAGCGTGGTTCTGGCATGGTTCAAAGTTGGTCGTGGACTTATGCGGGCGATGGCATCGACGCGGGGTGTGGAGGAACCCTGTGGCAGGTGCTGCCACAGGGTCTAAACACGTGTTGCCGGCGTCAGAACGCGGATTTTGTAGAATTGTCTACGCACGTCCGAGCCCCCACTCTAGTGGCCTACACGGAGGTGGCACTTTGGACGATGTGCTGTAGGATGAACGAGTGAGCACCCACCAAATACCGACGATGGCTCCGCCGCCCCCTACTTCGTTCGCGACATTCTGGGTTGTCGCCTATCGAATTGCGGTGGTCGCCTTGCTGGCCTGGATTGCGTATCGGGTCTCCAAGCCTGTAGACGTCCAATCACTTCCGTGGGTCGATGTGAAATCCCCCATTACCGTCAAGCAGATCTAGGCTCGCCCCTAGAAGCCGGCTAGATGGTCGGCAATCTTCAGTAGGTCCGTCTTGTCCTGTTGCGGCCGCTGTGGCACGTCCATCGAACGAATGATCGAGTTGCTCAGCGCCACGATGGGCGGCATCCGATTCAGCGGAAGCATGGAGCGGGCACCCTTGAGATCCTGCTCGCTTACGTCGTAGGTAGGGTCGACGCCCGCACGCAGCAGCCGCACAAGCGATGGACCGCCCTGAGAGGCAAGCTGGAACGTGGGATTGTCGAATAGGCTGTAGCTGGCTGCGCCGGTCATTCGACGTCCCGCTAGCGGCTGTACACCAACAACTTGCAGGCCCGTGTCGACGAATGTCGGGGCGACGCCGCTGAACGCTGCCCGCGTGAACGCTCCATACCCGATCCGAGCCGGCGTTAGCCGCTTGGCAAGCTCTGCCTCGGGGTCTTCGGCGCCTCGCGTCTCAATGTAGGAAATGAGACTGTAATGGAGTGACCCAAGCCCAAGGGTGGCAAGGAAGTAGGCCGCACTCTCTCCGTCGAACTGCTGAAGATTGGCAAGAAGCTGCTTCTCGTGAGCCTGAAGCATGAACTGCCGGAACTGAGTGACGACGCGAGCTCCGGGTGTTTCCAGCCAGTAGTCGCTACCACCGATCGTTCCCTCTTGGATGAGCTGCCTGCTCTTGGCGTCCACGGCGGACAGGAGGCGCGTCCGGTTGACTGGATCCATGCCGTCAAGGTTGATGTCGAACAGGAACCCGCCGGCCCCCTGGGTGGGCGTGGCGTTCTTGCGGATGTCTGCTCCGATCGACTTCCACGATGGTTCGTCGAGGCCAAGCCCGGCCAGACGCTTCGCATTGAGCGACTGGTCGCGCTTCGCGATGTCGACAAGGTGCTGGAGGTATGACGTGCGAGCCCACACCTGCGAGAACGTGTTTATCTGCTCAAACATCGTCAGCCGCGATACGGCAGTCTGAGCTTGTCCCAGCCGGCGGTTGGCACCACGCAGGGTCTCGCCGCCCTGCGACGGATCGCGAGCCTCAAGCTCCGGCAGGTAGGCCCTGATCTGCCCTTCGTATCCGGTACCCATGCTGGCAAGCACGGCGCGGGCAACCTGCCCGTCCACCTTGCCGCTCTTGATCTGCCGCATGATCTCTCGGGCGATGGGCGTCGTGCGGAGCATCGCGGCAAAGCTCACGCGGGACGCCATCCCCATGAGCTCGAAGCCGGCGGAGACGGCGAAGCCGCCCTGGCTGCGCACAAAGTTGTACTTCTGGATCGCCTGAAGCGTTTGGGTGACCGCAGTGTTCTCATGCGTCGGTAGTCCCTTAATCAGGGCGATGCCCGTAGAGAGCCGCTTGATCTGACGCGTCCTCTTTGCCTCGGTCATGCCGGGCTCGTGCCGGTATTCCTTCTCGATCTCGCGCAGCAGCGACTCCACGCTGCTCATCGACTTCCCGTAGCGATTGCTGAGCGTGCGGAGGGTGGACTGCATCACGCCTTCGGCGATCAGCGACCGCGTGTAGTGGTTAACGACGGTGCCGGCGTCGGTTTCCAGCAAGTCGGCGACGCTGACGCTGATGTCGCCCGCCGCGGTCGAGACGGTGATGGAGTGGCGGTCGTCGAGCACCCATCCTCGGCGAGCGGTTGGGTTCGGCCTGGCTCCTCCTGCCGGGGCTCCTGTCAGCTTGGTGGCTAGCGCGCGGGCGTCCGCCTCGGGCATCCCCGCCTCATCACGGAGCATTGCGAAGACGTGATCGATACTGTCGAGGGCGCTCATCGTGCGCATGCGATCAAGAGCGGACCTGGTGCTCACCTCGTCGATACGCGCGTTGTAGACCCTGCCGAGTGCCGCGGTCTCGGCGGGGGTAAGGCTGGTATCACGCTTTGCGACAGCGCTTGCAAGCAACGTGTCGATGACTTCTAGCGGTTTGGTGACGCCGGCCTCGGCGAGCTTCTTGATGAGAGTTGCCTTGCGACCGGCCGACCAAAGCCTCGTGAAATAGGCGGGGTCAAAGTCGGGGATGTCGACGCCATTCGCGCGGGCAA
>DASPMT010000438.1:0-2102 GCA_035626935.1 Phycisphaerales bacterium
GAGCCCTTTCCATCCTCACCCCCCAGCGTTGCGTTCACCGGCTCCGGTCCGCTCAGCGTCGCCAGCATCAGCCGCGACGGTTCTCCCGGGCTGTTCTTGTCGTGGCGGCTCATCGCGTGATCAAAGCGCCGGACCCCGCGCCCCGCAACCGCGGACGCGGGTCATTTGCGCGTCGGGTTATTGGGCCCGCGGGATTTGCCGCCGCCGCGCCCCCCTCGTACACTCCCGCCCTGTTTGAGAAGCGGGCGAGTGCCGGAGTGGCCAATCGGGGCAGACTGTAAATCTGCTGGCTTTACGCCTTCGGGGGTTCGAATCCCTCCTCGCCCATTCCAGCTAGGTACTAGGCATGAGGCACTAGGCACTAGCAGAAAAGACAAGGCCCGCGAGCTGCGCTCGCGGGCCTCTTCGTTTTTGCATTTCACTAGTGCCTAGGTCCTAGTGCCCGATGCCTCTCACTTCGCCAGCTTCGGGCCGGCCGCGCCGCCGCCGAGGTTGATCTCGCCGTTGGCCTGCTCGTACTGGCGGATGACCTGACCGATGCTCATCGCCAGGCGCTTGGCGGTGCGCCAGTTCATGACGACGCGCGAGCCGACGTCAAAGTGCATCGCCATCTGGCCCTCGGGGCCCTGCATCGGCATGTTCAGGCCGAAGTCCAGCACGACCTCGTCCGGCGCGGTGGAGGTGCGGATGGTGTTGGCGTAGGTCAGCTTCATCCGCTGCTCGTCGATGCGGAGCTGGATCTGCTGCTGGCCGCCCTGGCCGCCGGCGGAGGAAGGGGGGTTGCTGGGGGTGTCGGACATTGGTCGGGTTCCTTAGTTGCTGAAAACGGAATCTACGAGGGGCGGGAGGGTAGGCGCCAGGGGCAGGGAGTGGCCCCGGTAGACGCCCACCTCTGGCTGGGCGCTCGGATCGGCGGTTTGTGCCGCAACCGTCACATGATCGGTGGGAGTCCCAATGATCGGCGCAGGTCGGCGATCTGCCCCAGGTGCCAGCCGTCGTGCCATGCGCACTTATACGCGGCGTCGATCTTCGATGACGCGAACCCGCCCGTATCAATCGCGCAAGCCGCCTCCGCATCGGTAGGTGAAAGCCCCTCAACCATCTTCATGTACGCGGCGAACGTCGCGTCGTAGTGCCCGCGGACTTCCGCCAGCGGCGGACAGGCCTTCGCATCGCACGACGGCTTCGACCCCATCCCAAAGAGCGTCCCGTACGAGGCGGGGAGCTTGAACGGCGCACGCCCACCCGCCTTAGAATCGATTGTCGTGGCGAACCACGCGTACGTGGCGGCAAGGTGGCCGAGCGTCCAGAGCACGTGGTTGCTGCTGGGATGCGGCTGGTGCATGCTCTTGTCCGCGGGGATCGATTCGAGCATCTTGTCGATCATCCCGTGCGCGAACTTCATCAACCCCGCCGCGTGTGTGACGCTCGACATCGGACCACCCTTCTCTGTGCAGGCTCGGCGCTTGAGCCGGACACCCGACTCTTTGCGCCGCGATGGTACTGAGTGGACGGCGGTAAGCAACTGAACTCGGATGCGGAAAGCAAGTTCACAAGACAGTGAACGCAGCGAAAGCCGTTGCACGACGGCGATACGCGTGGATCCAGCTCGGAGATTCTCGCCGCGCAGCACAAATTACTGCCGCAGCGCGGAATCGCCAGGTGCCACGCGGACGGGTCGGGCGGGGGGTCCGATGGGTCGCGGTGCGCGTGCCTGTAAAACCCGCCACGGGCCGTATACGCGAACAGGATTTCTGGCTAAGAAAAACGCCACGGCGCCCGTTTAGCGCGCGGCGCACGCCGCCGCGCGCTCAAGCAACAGCGTCCTCTCGCGTTCGTTGCGGGTGAGGGCGGCCGCGCGTTCAAACTCCGTCCGCGCCTCGCCGGTCCGCCCCAGTTTGACCAGGAGGTCGGCGCGCACGCTCGGAAGAAGGTGGTAATCCCGGAGCGCCGGGTGGCCGGCCAGGCTCTCGACCAACGGCAGCGCGGCCGCTGGTCCCTCGGCCATGCCTACGGCGACCGCACGGTTCAACTCGATGATGGGCGACGGTGTGACGCGCCCGAGCTCGCCGTAGAGCTGCGCAATCTGCCTCCAGTCGGTC
>DASPMT010000439.1:0-7691 GCA_035626935.1 Phycisphaerales bacterium
GGCGTCCGGCCGGTCGTACACCGACTGCATCACCAGGATGTCTCGCTTCAGGTCCTTGTCGAGCCGCTTGAGCCCTTTCCGCGGTTCCACCCCGCTGCCCGCCGGCCCCAGGTCGATCCGCTCCCCCTGCGGTTGCTGCTCCAGCAGCGCGTCGATCAGGCGCGGCACGACGGAGCACATGACCGCGTCGACGTGGTCGTTGAGCTTCATCTGCTTCAGCGAATCGGCGGCCGGGCTCTCCTTTCCCTTCTTAACAGTCTTGACCCGGTCGTGCAGGCGCTGCAGCACCGGCGCCAGCTCGTCGTACACCACCAGGAGCACGCGTTTCCCCGGGTTGGCGGCGTTGTACGCCGCCGCGCTTGTTGAGAGCTGGAGGCGGATGGCCGTCTTGCCGCTCCCCTTCTCGCCGAACACAATCGACGTGCTGGGGCGCGAGAACTCGCCGGCGATCTTGTCGTAGTCGGGATGGCGCGGCATGCGGCTGGGGCGCAGCGGGTTCTCAGCCGCCATGCGCACGCCCGCGTCCACCATCCGCGAAAGCAGCGGGTCCTGCCGCGCTTCCTCGCCCCGGAAGGGATGCTCGATCAGCTGCCAGTGCTCGAGGAAGGCGTCGATGGTCAAGGGTGGACCCACATGGCCGATTCGCAGATGGCCGAACGGCCAAAGCGGACCGGTCTGCCAAGAGCGTATCGCCTCACCGCCTTAATTGGCGGTCTGGCTATTTGCCATTTGGCCGTTCCTCAGTGGTCGACCTTGTGCCCCAGCACCGGGCTCATCCGCGCGTAAAGGTCGTCGAGCGTCTTGCGGTCCTTCGCCTCCAGGTTCAGGCGCAGCAGGGGCTCGGTGTTGCTCTTGCGGATGTTCGCCCACCACCCGTCCTTGGCGAAGCAGTCGATGGTCACGCCGTCCAGCTCGTCTACCGTCCCTTGCTTGCCGAACTGCTCCTTGAGCTTGGCGAGCGCCGCGTCCTTGTCCTCGATCTGAAAGTTGATCTCGCCGCTCTGCGCGTACCTCGCGATCGGCTTGATCAGCTCGCTCATGTGCTTGCCGCTGTTGGCCAGCACGGTGAGCACCACGCACATGGCGATCACGCCGCTGTCGGCGTTGAAGTTCTGCTTGAAGTAGAAGTGCCCCGAGAGCTCGCCGCCGAAGACCGCCCTGTGCTCCGCCAGCGCGCCCTTCATGAACACGTGCCCGACGCGTGACCGCACGGGCTTGCCGCCCGCCTTGATGATCTCTTCCGCCACGGCCTTGGTCGACCGCAGGTCGTAGACGATCGTCGCCCCTTTGTTCGTCTCGAGGAAGTGACGCGCAAGCAGAGCCGTGAGGTGGTCACACCCGACGATGTGCCCCTTCTCGTCCACCACCACGCAGCGGTCCGCGTCGCCGTCGTAGCAGAACCCCACGTCCGCCTTGTGCTTCACCACCGCCTCGCAGCACTGGCGCACGTTCGCCGCCACCAGCGGGTTCGGCTCGTGGGCGAACTCCCCCTTGCCGTTCTCGAAGTTGATCTCCACGATCTCGACCCCCTCGACCGTCGGCTTCTTCGCCGTGCCGAAGAGCTTGGGGATCGTCGTGCCGGCCATGCCGTTGCTGGCGTCGATCACCATCTTCAGCGGCTTGCGTCCCTTGCGGTGCGACAGGTCCAGGAACGACAGCACGTGCTCGCGGTACGCGCTCCACAGGTCGCGCTTCTCCGTGCGCCCTCCCGCCGGGTGGAAGTTGTTCTGGAAGTCGACCGTCGCCGCGAACTTGCGGATCTCCGCCAGCCCGGTCTGCTCCCCCACCGGCTTGGCTCGCCGCTGGCTTACCTTCATTCCGTTGTACTGCGGCGGGTTGTGGCTCGCCGTCACCATCACGCCGCCGGCGCAGTCGAGGTGGTTGACCGCGAAGTAGATGAACGACGTGTCCACCATCCCGACGTCGAGTACGTTGCCGCCCTGGTCGGTGATGCCGCGGATCAGCGCGTCGCTGAGGCTCGGGCTGCTCTTGCGCATGTCGCGTCCGACGACGATGTTGGTCATCATCGGCGACCCTTCGCCCGCGGCCTTGGCGCTCGCGATCAGGAACCGCGCGCACCCGTAACCGATCTGCCGGGCCATCGCCTCGTTCAGCGGGTCGGGGTACGTGCCGCGGATGTCGTACGCCTTGAAGACCTTGCCGAGCATGCAGTAGGTTCCTGTTCGGGGCGAAAAAGAGCGCGGAGGGTAGGAGCGAGCGGGGTGCTATTTCCCGCGGATGCGAACTTCTGTTCGCGCCTGGTGCGCGGCCCAAGTGGTCGGTGACACACGTTCCCGGACCGGCTGGGTATTCTCCAGATTCACTGTTTTTCGCAGCTTTACAGGGATTTTTGCGCCCTTTGCAACTTCTCGCGCCCGATTGCTGGCCACCCCCCTGTATCGATGTACCTTCCACCCGAGCAGCGCGTCCTTATCCGGGCGCCAATTGCTCGCGGCCAAGCCGCAGAGGAGAGAGACCCATGATTCATCGCACCACCGTTCGTTGTCTTGTCGCCGGCGCTGCGCTGGCCATCCCCGCCGTTGCCTTCGGCGACCTCGTCGCGTTCGGCACTTACCACCTCAGCAACCACCCGGACGGTAACGCTCAGCCCCCGCAGTACGGGCTGCGCCTCGACGAGCTCTACAACGCCACCGGCAACCACGACATCTTCACGTTCGACTTCAACCACGCGCAGTCGAACATGAACCTCGACTACAACGGCACATCGATCCACATCTACGGCCAAGCCTGGGGCGGCCGCGACACCGGCAGCGGCTACGCCAACGACGGCTACCGCGGCGTGTACGTCATCGACTTCACCTACAACATCGGCGTTGGCCTCGCACCGGGTGACGACGACGTGCTCGTGAACCCCGGCCTCAACTACAACTACGGCTCGATCCAGACGCCGCTCGGCCACACCATCGGCCTGCGTGACGGTCACTACTCGGGCGGCCAGCCCGACTTCCGCTTCGGCGACGAGAACAACGACGCCGGCCACCGCGGCTTCGACGGTCTCTCCGGCTGGGGCTGGCTCTTCACCCAGACCGGGCACCACGGGTCCTACGTGAATCACGCCAGCGACGACTGGCTCTTCACCGCCACGCTCGTCCCGACTCCCGGCGCTGCCGCGCTGATGGGCCTGGGCGCGGTCGCCGGCTTCCGCCGTCGCCGCCGCTGATCGGCCTCTCAACCAAGCACCAATCCACCGGTCACGCCCGCGCGGCGTGACCGGTGTCGTTTTTGGCCGCGCCGCACATGCTCATTCTGCTTCAAACTCGTTGTTTGCAGCGGCCTGCCGTTCGGGCCGCACCGTCTCGACCGGCACGCCCACGGGCAGCGCCCTCAGGAACAGCCGCCCGTACCCGGTTCCGACCACACGCCCATCGAGAATCACCACCTGACCGGTGTCGGTCTTCGACCGGATAAGCCGCCCGAAACCCTGCCGAAACCGGAGCAGCGCCCGGGGCAGCGATTCCTCCTTGAACGGGTCGCCGCCGCGGGCCTTGATCAGGTCGCAGCGGGCCTCGACCAGCGGCCGGTCGGGCGGATCGAACGGCAGCTTGGTGATGATCACGTTGCGCAGCGTGTCGCCGCGGACGTCGACGCCCTGCCAGAAGCTCGCCGCGCCGAAGAGCACCGAACGGGCCGACAGCCTGAACGTCTCCAGGATGCGGGCGGGCGGCCCGTCGCGCCCCTGCACCAGCAGCGGGTAAGCCCGCAACGCCAGGCGCGGCGCCAGGCGGTCGGCGCACGCGTTGAGCACGGCGAAGCTCGTGAAGAGCACGAAGGCGCCGCCGTCGGTCTCGTCCACGTGGTGCAGGATGCGGTCCCCAAGCGCCTCAAGGTACCGCGTGTACGCCGCTCCCTTGGAAACCGGCGCTTCGCCTCTCGCGGCGCCGCCGCGCGCGTCGGGTACGGTCGTGTCCACGACCACTTTCGCCTGCGAGCGATAGTCGAACGGCGAACCGAGCTGCAGCGTGGCGGCGTCGTCAATGCCCAAGCGCTGACGGCAGTGCGCAAAGGGATCGGCAGGCTCGGGGCTCTTTGGGGGCGCGACCTCGTGCGACTCTTCATCCAACGGTTCGACGCGGCGTTCTTCCCGCACCACAAGCCGTTCGCGCGTCGCGCCGGGCCCCGCGCCGCCCGACGTCGTCGCCAGCGTCGCGCTGGTGAGCACGACGCCCAGCTTCTGGTTGAACAGCCGCTCGCGCAGGATCGGGCCGACTTCGATCGGCGAGCAGGCGAGCTTAAGCCTCGCCGTCGGTCGGCGTTGCCCGCCGCGCCCGGCGCCCCCCCACTCCCCTTCACCGTCTGTACCGCCGGGCCCGGCTCCTTCGACCCAGTAGACGCACCCCTGCTGCTTCTGGTGTCCCAGCACATCGGCGTCGAACGCGATCGCTTCGGCACGCACGGCGTACGCGTTGAGCTCGAACCGGTCCTCCTCCCCCTTGATCGAGTCGCGCAGCACGCGCAGGCGTGCGCCCAGGGTCTTGAGCGCACCCACCAGGTCGTCGGGAGCGTCCAGCAGCTCGGGCGCTGCGATCCGTCCGTTGCGGAGCGTGCCCGACCGCGCCAGGCGCAGCAGCGACTCGAAGAACGCCCGCGAAGCGAGCTGCGCCTGGTGCACACCTTGCACGCACTTGTCCAGCAACTCCAGGGCGCCTCCGCCGTCCGCCGTCGCCGCCACGGCGAACCCTTTGGTGCTCAGGTACCCGCGCTGCGTGTGCGGGTTGTAGAGCGTCGTGAGGTACCGCTCCACCCGGCTCTCGGTGAGCGTCAGGCCGAAGTGGTCGCTGGCGACATCCTCCAGCGTGTGCGCCTCGTCCAGGATCACGTGCTGGTAGGGCGGCAGGAACCCCGCGCCGTCGGCCAGCCCGCGAAGCTTCAGGTCGGCGAAGAAGACCGCGTGGTTGCATACCAGCAGGTTCCCCTTCTCCATCTCGCGCCGCGCCATCTGGTAGAAGCAGGTCGAGTAGGTCGGGCACTTGCGCCCCATGCAGTTGTCGGTGTCGCTCTGCACCTTGTCCCACACGCCGTAACGCTCCAGCTGCGGCAGCGTGCTGAGCGTGCCGTCAGCGGTGGTCTCCGCCCACTCCTGAATGACCTTCAAGCTGCGCTGCTCGGCGCCGTAGTCAAACAGCCGGTCGCTCCGGTCTCCGGCCAGCTTCAAACGCCGGCGCGACACGTAGTTGCCGCGCCCTTTCACCAGCACGGGGTGCAGCTCCACCGTAGACTCGGGATCAAGCCCCCACGGCGCGCCGTCTCCCAGCGTGTCCTGCAGCAGCGGGATGTCCTTGCGCAGGAGCTGTTCTTGAAGGTTGATGGTGTGCGTCGCCACCACGACCTTCTCCCCGTTGGCCACGCACCGGACGATCGCCGGCACCAGGTACGCGTAGCTCTTGCCGACGCCCGTCCCCGCTTCTGCGATCAGCGTCCCCTTGGCCGCGAGCGCCTGCGAGACCGCCTTCGCCATCGCGAGCTGCTCCTCCCGCGGCTCGTACCCGCTCCCGAGAAACTTCGCGATCGGCCCGTTCTCGCCGAGGATCTCCCGCCCGAGGTCGCGCACAAAGGAGGGTAGGTGTGGGCAGCGGGGGATGGGCCGCTCGAAAAGGCCCCAAACGAGGCCGTTTTCGAGCCGTCATTCCTCGCTCTTCGCCGACGCATCGAACACACCACCCAACGGATTGTGCTTCGGCTCGCCGTCACGGCGTGGGTACAGGTTCGGCGTCTTGCTCGCCTTCTCGAGGATCACAATCTTCCCCGTCGGCGTCTCGCGGATCTCTACCAGCCGCGCGCCCAGGGCTCCGATGGCGCTGAAGCCCGTGCGGATTATGCCGTCACCCTCCGCGACGCGCACCATCGCGCCATTGGCGTGCGCCACCTCCGCCTCCGCCTTCGCTCCCTTGATCGCGGCGATCACGCCCCCTTGTCGGCAAAGCGGGATCATGAGCTCCGCGACCACGTTGAGCGCCCCCACCGCGCGGCTGATCACGGCGTCGTACTTCTCGCGGTGATTGGCCTTGTCCTGGCCGACCTGCTCGGCCCGCTTGTTCAGGACCGTCACGTTTGCAAGCCCGAGCTCCGCGACGGCCTGCCCGAGAAAGGCGGACTTCTTCCCCGTCGGCTCCAGCAGCGTGAACCGCAGGTGAGGCATCGTCACCGCGAGCGGCAAGCCCGGCACGCCCCCGCCGCTGCCGACGTCGATGACCGCCGCCCCTTCCGGCAGTTCGCTCAGCACCGGCAGCAGCGTCAGCGCGTCGAGAATGTGGCGCTTCCACGCCGCCGCCGGGTCGGTGATCGCCGTGAGGTTGGTGGTCTTGTTCGCTTCCAGGAGCAAGGCGAGGTAGTGCCCGAGCTTTTCGGGCTCCCCGGGTTCGAGCTCGATACCCAGCGCCGACAGGGCGGACAGGAAGTCGGGCGGCGGTTGGAGCGGCTGGGTCACGGGCCAGCGTAGACGCCGCCCTACCTGCCGGCGCGGATCCCCTTCAGTACCATTACCCCACTCCGTGGCGACTCTTTGGAGCCCTCTGATGCTGCGCCCCACTTCGTTCCTCTTCGCGTGCGCCGCCGTCACCGCCGCTGCGCTGGCGGACCAAACCCTGCGCGACATCGCCGTCGGGGCCGAGACCATCCACTGCACGGTCACGACGCCCGACGGCGTCGACCTCAAGCAGCCGATTCCCGTCATCATCGTCTTCCCGCCGGGCGACCAGTCGTCTCGGATGGAGGGTGTCGCCCGCGCGATGTTCCACGCCGAGTGCGCCAAGCGCGGCTGGGCGCTGGCGACCCCGCAGCCCCCCGGCGGCACGGTCTTCTTCCAGAAACCCGAGTACGTCAGGGCGCTGGTGGACGACCTGGACAAGGTGCTCGTTCCCGAGGGAGGCAGGTACCACGTCGCCGGGAGCAGCAACGGGGGCCGCTCGGCGCTCTCGTTCGCTCTGGAGCTCCCCACGCGCACGGCGAGCGTTGCCGCATTCCCCGGCGCACTGGTCAACCCTCCGTCCGAGGCAGTCACCACCGAGCGGCTCAAGGGGATCCCAATCCGCCTGTGGGTCGGCAGCGACGACACCGTCGGCTGGAACGACGCCGGCAAGGGAATCGCTGCGTTCGCCGAACGGTCCAAGGGTGCCGTTGACGCCAAGCTGACGGTCGTCCCGGCGCAAGGGCACGTCATCCGCTCGCTCACCGCCGCGGCCATCCTTGACGAGCTCGAGAAGACCCGTACAAGCAAAGGAACCGTGATGCGGCCCCAGCTCGACTGCCTTGCCGTGCTCGATGCGCTGCACGCCGCGGCCGCCAAGTCCGACTTCGAGGCGTACTTCGCGCTGTTCACGGAAAAGGCCGTCTTCGTCGGCACTGACGCCTCAGAGCGGTGGACGCTGGAGGAGTTCAAGACCTACGCCCGTCCCCATTTTCAGAAGGGCCCGGGCAAGGGCGGCTGGACCTACGTGCCACGGGCCGGCACGCGCCACGTGACGATCATCCCGGGGTCAAAGGGCGTCGAAGATGGCACGGTCGCCTACTTCGAAGAGCTGCTGGACAACGAGAACTACGGCACCACCCGGGGAACGGGCGTGCTGCAGAAAGTCTCTGCCGGCGAGGCGGACCCGGGTCGCTGGAAGGTCGCGCAGTATTCGCTGTCAATCCCGATCCCCAACCCGATCGCCAAACGCGTCGCGACGATGGTG
>DASPMT010000440.1:0-2293 GCA_035626935.1 Phycisphaerales bacterium
ACCGGTCTCTGCTGATGGACCAGCGATGAGCAAAAAACCGACCCCTACCAGCCCCACCCCAGCCAAGTCGAAGGGCCCCCGCATGGACGCGTCCCCACAGTTGCTGACTTCCGCCGCCGAAGAGGCCGAGCTCGCCGCCGCTCAAGAAAGGCTTGAGAAGAAGAAGGGCGCAGGACGGGGAACTCGTGCCACCGCCGAGACGATGGCGGCGAAGCAGCGCGACATCTCCGTCAGTGAGTTCTTCGCCAAGAACCGCCACCTGCTGGGCTTCGACAACCCGCGCAAGGCCCTCCTCACCACGGTGAAGGAGGCGGTCGACAACTCGCTCGACGCGTGCGAAGAGGCCGGGATCCTTCCCGACATCACCGTGGTCATCGAGGACCTGCAGCCCGACCGCCCGGCGTCGGCCAAGACCAGCCGCTACCGCATCACCGTCGTCGACAACGGACCGGGCATCGTCCGCAAGCAGGTGGAGAACGTCTTCGGACGCCTGCTGTTTGGCAGCAAGTTCCACCGCCTGAAGATGTCCCGCGGCCAGCAGGGCATCGGCATCTCCGCCGCCGGCATGTACGGGCTGATCACCACCGGCAAGCCGATGATGATCCAGACCCGGCCCGACGCGCGCAAGCGCGCGCACCACATCGAGCTGGCGATGAACACCAAGACGAACCGCGCCGAGGTGACGACCGACGACGAGACCGACGACTTTCCGCTTGCGCGCCTGCGCAACCTGTCGGCCGATACCAGGGCCCTGGCCGAGAGCGGGGAGTTCCTCTCGCAGCAGGCGTACCCGACGGGCACCAGCGTCACGATCGAGCTCGAAGGCAAGTACCAGAAGGGGCGCGGCAGCATCGATGAGTTCCTCGAGCTCACGGCGATCGCCAACCCCCACGCGCGGTTCACGCTGGTGCGCCCCAGCCGTACCACCGAGGACGAGGAGGACGTACCGCTTCTGAAGCGGGGAAAAGGCGGGGCGGCGCCGGCGAGCGCTGACAGCAAAGGGGTGGCGACCGAGGATGGGGGCGGCGAACGCTCGCCGGGCGCAGCGCCCGCCGAAGCGGTCCCGCAGGTCACCCAGGACCTGGGAACGCTGGTGGTCTTCCCGCGCGGCGTCAGCGAGCTGCCCCCCGAGACGAAGGAGATCCAGCCCCACCCGCGCGGCGTCGAGCTCGGCACGCTGCTGCAGATGCTCAAGGACTACGAGCTGGCCGAGGGCGTGCAGGCGACGCTGTACACGTTCCTGCAGGAGAAGTTCAGCCGCGTCAGCAGCGCGACCGCCGCGGCTTTCTGCAAAGCGATCGGCGTCACAAGCCGCACCCGCGCCTCCGACATCGAGCCGCCGCAGGTTGAGAAGCTCCACAAGGAGTTCATGGAGGCCCGGCTCCCTCCGCCCCCCACCGACTGCCTGGCCCCCATCGGCGTGCAGCAGATGCTCAAGGGGATGCACAAGGGCGTCCGCGCCGAGTTCTACGCGGCGTCGAGCCGCGAGGCGGCGGTCTACCGCGGCAGGCCGTTCCTGATCGAGGCGGCCGTCGCCTTCGGCGGGCAGCTTCCCTCCGACGACTCAGCGCGCGTCATCCGCTTCGCCAACCGTGTGCCGCTGCTGTTCCAGCAGTCTGCGTGCTCGAGCTTCAAGGCCGTCAGCGAGACCAACTGGCGCAACTACGACCTGCAGCACCCGCGCGGCGGGCTACCGATCGGCCCGCTCGTGGTGCTCATCCACATGGCGTCGGTGTGGGTGCCGTTTACAAGCGAGAGCAAAGAGGCCATCGCAGATTACGACGAGATCCGCAAGGAGATGAAGCTGGCGCTGATGGAGTGCGGGCGCAAGCTCGGCTCCTACCTGCGCAAGCGGGCACGCATGCGCCGCGAGGGGGAGCGCCGCGACGTGTTCGAGCGGTACATCGGAGAGATCGCCAGCGCGATCAACGCCATCAACGGCACGAGCGCCAAGGAGCTTTATGAAGCGCTCCAGAAGCAGGCGAAGAAGCGCACGGCGATCGCCGATCTCGCGCTCGACGACGAGGGCAAGGCGATCAAGGACGAGGACCCGGCCGACCAGGAGGGCGTCCTGATCGTCGAGGGTGAGCGCACCGTCGGCGCGCCGGAGGCTGCGACGGAGAAACCCGCCGCCGAGACGAAGGAAGAGGCCGCCGTCGCGAAGAAGGCGCGCAAGGCCGTCGAAGAGCTCAAAGCCAAGCGGACCAAGCGCGGCAAGCCGGATCAGCCCGCACTGATTGTGCCGGCGACGCCGGCTCCGGCGAAGAAAGTGCTGCCGCAGGCGGCTCCACAG
>DASPMT010000441.1:0-6663 GCA_035626935.1 Phycisphaerales bacterium
GCCGATCAGCATGCCGCTGGAGTTCTTCGTCTACCCGCAGAGCGACACACAGACCCTGCGCGACGGCTGGCTCCGCACCAACCTGATGCTCACGACGCTGAGCGACAAGTTCGGGCCCTACCCCTTCAGCGCCGAGAAGTACGGCATCTACCAGTTCGCCTTCGGCGGCGGGATGGAGCACCAGACGATGACTGGGCAGGGGGGTGGCAACCCGTCGGAACAGTTCCTGACGGCGCACGAGCTCGGCCACCAGTGGTGGGGGGACAGCGTGACGTGCGCAACGTGGCACGACATCTGGCTCAACGAAGGGTTTGCCACCTACAGCGAGGCGATCTGGCGCGAGTTCCGTCCGCCGGGGATCGGGCCGATCGGGCTCGAGGGTCTGCAGGGTCTGATGGCGGCGCGCCGGCCGCAGAGCGTCAACGGGAGCGTCTACTGCTTCGACATCTCCAGCGAGAGCCGCATCTTCAGCAGCAGCTTCTCGTACAACAAAGGGGCGTGGGCGCTGCACATGCTGCGCCACGTCATGGGCGACGGTGCGTTCTTCCAGGCCCTGCGCGACCACCGGGCGGCGAACCTCTACAGCACCGCGACGACCGCGCAGTTCCAGGCCGTCTGCGAGGCCGTCCACGGGTCGAGCCTCGACTGGTTTTTCCAGCCGTGGGTGTACGGGATCGGCGCCCCCACGTACCAGTATGCGGGCCGGACGGTGACGGTCAACGGCCGTTCGTTCCTCGAGGTTTTTATTGAGCAGGTGCAAACGACGGCGTGGCCGACGTTCACCATGCCGCTGGATGTGCGCGCGACGATCGGCGGCGCGCCGGTGACGGTCGTGGCGCGCAACGACGCTCGGCGCGAGCACCTGCTGCTGCCGGTCCCGCCCGGCGCGGTAAGCGATGTGCTGCTGGACCCCGACGCGTGGGTGCTGACGGTGCAGAGCGGAACGAGCACGAGCATCGACAACAGCAAGGTGCTCGTCGCGTTCCCCGAGGGGCCCCCCAAGGTGACCGAGACGATTCCCGCGCCGCAGTCGCACTCAGCACCCGGCGAGCTCGGCGGCGTGCGGGTCTGGTTCCACAAGCCGATGGTCGCGTCGAGCCTCATCAGCGCCGGCGTCGTGACGCTCGGCGGCGCGCGCCAGGGCGCGGTCGCGGCGACGGTTACGCTGACCAGCGGCGGGCGGCAGCTCGTCGTGACCCCGACGGGGGGGACCCTGCAGCCCGACAGCTACACGCTTACGGTCGGCGGCGGCATGGATGTGGCGGGCGGACTCGCGCTCGATGGAGAGATAGTGGGGGGCGCATTGCCGAGCGGCGATGGGCTTGCCGGCGGCGCGGCGGTGGTTGCGTTCACCGTCGATGCGTGCGGGGTTGCCGATCTGGGCGCCCCGGGCGGCGCTGAGCATCCGGATGGGGTGTTGGACAACAACGACTTCGTCGTGTTCATCGACTACTTCTTTGCGGCCAGCCCGCTCGCCGACGTCGGGAGCCAGGGCGGCATCGGCGGGTCGGACGGCGCGTTCGACAACAACGACTTTGTGGTGTTCGTCGACCGTTTCTTCGCCGGGTGCTGAGTGTCTAGTCGGCCGCGGCCGGGTCGTGCAATGAACCGGGCTTCCCACCCGTTAGGCCAGCGGTGCCGATGGGAGGTTCTCATGCGCAGGCTCATTGCGGCTTGGTTGACAACGGCTGGCTGGTTGGGCGGCGCTGCGATTGCGCAGGTGCGGACGGAGAACGTGACGCCGGCGAGCACGGACCCGGCGATTACCGGTTGGCTCGGCGCGCACGCCACCGCCTACTCAACAACCGTGGCGCACCCGGGCAGGCTGTTTCTTTACATGCACGGGCAAGGTGGGGCGGGCACGGGCGCAATGGAACTGCTGAGAACCGCCGCGGAAGAGGGGTTCCACGCGATCGGGGTGACTTATCCCAACGACTGGCAGCCGTTCAACCTGTGCAGCGGGAGCAGCGACGCGGGCTGTGCGGAGAGCATCCGACGGGAGATCATCGAGGGGGCGAACCACTCGCCGCTGATCGCGGTATCGCGTGCTGACAGCCTGGAGAACCGCGTGATCAAGCTGCTGGCGCGCCTCGATGCGCTGCACCCGGGCGAGGGGTGGGGGCAGTTTGTGAGCGGCGGCGAGATTCTGTGGAGCCGCGTGACGGTGTGGGGACACTCGCAAGGAGGCGGGAACGCGGGCGTTCTCGCGCGTCTCCACGCGGTGGAGCGCGTGTGCCTTTCGGCGCCGGCGGCGGACGGCGGTCAGGGGAACCCGGCGCCGTGGTGGGCAGCGCACGCGACGCCGGCCGGCTCGTACTTCGGGTTCTGTCACGCACAGGACCAGCTTGCGCAGAAGGTCGCGTTCTGGGATGCGCTGGGGATGGGGACGTTCGGCGGCGTGGCCGACGTGGCGTCGAGCGCACCGCCGTTCGACGGCACGCACAAGCTGTCGACGAGCGTGGCGCCGGCGCTGAGCGGGCAGTTCCACAACAGCGTTGTAGCCGACAACGTGACGCCGCGGGGGAGCGACGGCGTGCCGGTGTACAAGCCCGTGTGGCGGTACATGATGACGGCGCCGACAGGGGGAGGCGGGGGAGGAGTGGCGCAGGGGCGGGTGTGGGATGACGTGACGTTCGCGAACGTGCCGACGTTCACGGGCACGCTTGATCTGAAAATGGACATCTACGAAGCGACCAGCGGCGCCGGGGCGCGGCCGCTGGTGGTGTGGATCCACGGCGGCGGCTGGCAGAGCGGGTCGCACAACCAGGTTCCGTCGTTCGCGCTGGACCTGCGTGCGCGCGGCGTGTCGGTGGCGAGCATCGGGTACCGGCTGAGCGGGGAAGCGGTCTTCCCGGCGCAGATCCACGATTGCAAGGGGGCGGTGCGGTACCTGCGGGCGCACGCGGCTGAGTACAACATCGACCCGGCGCGGGTCGCGGTGTGGGGGTCGTCGGCGGGCGGGCACCTGGCGTCGCTTCTGGCGATGAGCAACGGGGGCGCGTCCGTAGAAGGAACGACGGGCGGGAATCTTGGATTCTCGAGCGCTGCGACGGTGTGCGCGGCGTATTACCCGCCGACGGACATCCTGAACATGCAGGCAGATTGCCAGCTGCAGGCGATTGGCTGCTCGTCCAACCACGACTCTTACGAGTCGGCCGAGTCGGCTCTGCTTGACGTCGATCAGCCGGGCCAGGGGTTGGCGTGGCTGCGGGCGAACATGGATAACCCGGCGCCGCCGTTCCCCGGGCTGGCCGTGCTGGCGCGCGATGTGAACCCGTTGTCGTGGGTGGACCGGTCGGACGTGCCACTTTACCTGGCGCACGGCGATGCCGACCGCATCGCGCCGATCAACGGCTCGGTGCGCCTGCGTGACGCCGTGCTCGCGGGGGGAGGGTCGGTGGTGTTTGTGCCGGTGCCCGGGGCGCAGCACGGCTCACTGGGAGCTGAGGCGAGCGCGGCGGGCGCGCAGTGGGTGGGGGACCTGCTGCTTGGGGTGCTCGCTCCGCCCTCCGTGTCGTCGAGTCCGCCGGGCCGCGGCGTCTGCCCGGGGGCGGGCACGATCATTGATGTGGCCGCTACCGGGACAGGGCCGCTGAGTTACGTGTGGAGGAAGGACGGCGCCCCTTTGACGGACGTCCCGGGCCGTGTGTCGGGAGCGGCGACGGCGACACTCACGCTTTCAGGCGTGACCGCGGCCGACGCGGGCGTGTACGACTGCCTGGTGAGCAACGCCGGCGGAACGCGATCGAGCGACGGCGGGCGCCTGGTGGTCGTCTCGGCGGACGTGGGGGGCCAAGGCGGAACTGCGGGCGCTGACGGTGTGCTCGACAACAACGACTTTGTGGTGTACGTCGACCTGTTCTTCGCCGCGGACGCGGACGCCGACATAGGGAGTCAGGGGGGCGTCGCGGGCGGTGACGGCGCGTTCGACAACAATGATTTCGTCGTGTTTGTCGATCTGTTCTTTGTCGGGTGCGTCTGATCGAATGAAAGGAAGCCGGAGGCGTTCCTTGGTGCCGTGTGCAGGTGCGCGACAGTACCGGCACTGCTTC
This sequence comes from Phycisphaerales bacterium, assembly GCA_035626935.1. GTDB lineage: Bacteria > Planctomycetota > Phycisphaerae > Phycisphaerales > UBA1924 > JAJTGZ01. The sequence goes on from DASPMT010000441.1 coordinate 4,053, forward strand.
CTAGCGGAGTTCCTCGATCTTCACCAGCGTGAAGTCCAAGGCGACCGCACGGTTGAACTGTGCAGGCGTCGGGCGGTCTGGGCCAGACATCGCCACCATTACGGTGTTTGTTGCGAGGTTCAGGCTTGACGACGTAACGCCCGGGAGCCGCATGATCGCCGTGTCCACACCCGAAGCGCAGAGAGGACAACCGACCCCGTGCACGTAGAGGAGGACGCGATCGGCTCTCACCGGGACGGTACTGGAGAGGTACGCCTTGTCCTGGGCGGTATACGCGTGGACGGTTGGGGCTTGACCGACGGCGGTGGACGCGGTCCCGTGACCGGCGCACGCGGACAGCAGCGCAGGAACGAGCAACGCGGAAGTTATGAGGATCGACGCTCGCATGGGAGATCCTTTTTCATTGGGCGAAGACACCGCCGCGCCGCTGGACGCGTCGGTGTGAAACTGGCCGGCTCAGCAGCACCCGCAGCGGCACGACCCGGCCTTGCAGCACGGGCCGTCGCAGCCGCAGCAGGGGCAGCCGTTGCCGAGGAAGCCGGCGATCGCGCGGAGCAGGTTCTTCATGGAAAACTCCTTATGGAAGAGGAAAGGATAGAGACGGACGTTCGGTTCAGCAGCACTTGATCTTGCTCGCGGGCTTGGTCGCTACCAGGTCGACGCTGGTGATGAAGTCGCCGATGTGCGACCCGGGAGGGAGCTTGGCGATGATGTCCTTGTAGAGCGGATCCTGCGCGTCGGTCATCGCGTCGATGTAACTGGTCTTGCGCTCGATCCGCACGTCGATCAGGCCGGCGGACCGGGCCATGTTCTCCATGACGCCGGTGAGGGTCGCGCCGGCGACGCACCCGACCAGCGCCTCGACCGACGCCCGCACCTCCTCAGGGAGCGGACGCAGGAGCGCGAGGTCGCTGATCGCGACGCGTCCGCCGGGCTTGAGCACGCGGGCGATCTCACGCCACACCCGCTCCTTGTCGGGCGAGAGGTTCAGCACGCAGTTGCTGATCACCACGTCGACCGAGCCGTCGGCGACGGGGAGGTGCTCGATCTCGCCAAGGCGGAACTCGACGTTGTCGAGCCGACTGGCGGAGCGGTAGTGCGCCAGGCCCGCGCGGGCGCGGCTCAGCATCTCGGGCGTCATGTCAACACCGATGACCCTTCCGTTGTCGCCGACCTTGGACCCGGCGATGAAGCAATCAAGCCCGGCGCCGCTGCCGAGGTCCAGCACCGCCTCGCCTGGTTTGAGCAACGCGAGCGCCGTTGGGTTTCCGCACGACAGGCCGAGGTTTGCGCCATCGGGGAGCGCGGCGAGGTCAGACTGTGCGTAGCCGATGGCCGCGGTGACGTCCTCCGCGGTCATGGGCGCCCCCGCCCCTCCCCCTCCGCCGCAGCACCCGCCGGGGCTGCACCCGCAGCCGGTGTTCGTGTTGCTGTCAACGCCTGACCACACGCCGGTCTTGGCGATAGCGGCGTAGCCCGTGCGGACGGTGTCTCGGACGGCCTCGGGGGTCTTGGTGTCGCTCATGGGTGTTCCTTTGCGAAGACGGACTCGGGGAGTGACTCGACGAACGCGCGGATCTCGTCGCGCACGCGCCGGTAGTGGGGGAGGGCTTCTTCCTCGGTGGCCGCGCCGGCGGCGAGGCGCGGCGGGTCGTCGAAACCGCGATGGACGACCCGTGCGGCGCCGGGCATCGTGGGGCACGTCTCGTGGGCGTGGCCGCAGACAGTCACGACCACGTCGGGCATCGAGCCGGCGAACTCGCTGAGGTCCTTGGATCGCTGGCGCGAGATGTCGATTCCTGCCTCCGCCATGGCACGCACGGCCAGCGGGCTCAGCCCGTGCGGCCGGGTCCCGGCCGAGAAGGCCTCGAAGCGGTCTGCCTTGAGCGCGCGGGCCCATCCCTCGGCCATCTGGCTCCTGCAGGAGTTTCCGGTGCAGAGGAACAGGATGCGCATCAGCAGCACCCTTTCCGGGCTTCGTCAGGGCCCTTGCAGCAAAGGCAGCCGCACCGGCACGACGCGGATCGGTTGGCCGGGTCGCAGCTGCACACAGCATCGGAGAGACGCCGCAGGGCCTCCGCCAAGCGCGCGTACGCGACGGTGTAAAGGACGCTCTTGCCCTCCTTGCGGCTGGAGAGCACCCCCGCGGCCTCGAGCTGGGCCAGGTGCCGGGAGACGACGGAGACGTCCACGTTCGTGCAGGCGGCGACCTGGCTGACCGAGCATTCGCCGCAGCACCCGGCGAGGCACGTAAGCAAGTGGAGGCGCGTCGGGTCGCCCAGGGCCTTGAACAGCCCCGCGTCCAGGGCGCGCGACAGCTCCCTGCGTGCGGCGGCGGGGGGCCTCTCTTTCGTGCTCATTTGCGTCATTATGCAAATGATATCCGCGGGCAGGCGGCGTGTCAAGCGCCGGCGACGGCCGGCGTCGCGGGTGGGCGGCCTGCCGATCTTTGCGCAGTGTTCGCGGCGGTCCAAACGGCCCATGAAGGACGCGACAAGGAAGCGTGAAGACGCGCAGGCCGTGCACGGTGTCGGCGGGAGAGTCTTCACACATTCCGCGCGCCGTCTGAACCGTCGCGTCCGAGGCCGGGGGTTACGTTCTGTCGCCGAGA
>DASPMT010000442.1:0-8345 GCA_035626935.1 Phycisphaerales bacterium
TGGCGGTGAGCAGTTGACCGAGCATGCCGCCCGTGCAGGACTCGACGGTTGCGAGTGTTTCGCCGCGGTCTTTGAGCGCCTCCAGCACGGCGCGGCAGAGCGCCTCGACCGGCGGCGCGTCGGACGCGGGGGCTTCGGCGAAGCGGTGCCGGCCGAGCGCATCGCGGACGGCGGCCAGCGTCTGCTCGAAGCGCGCGGAGAGTTCCGCCGTCTGGAGACCCTCGGCACGGGCCCGGATGGTGAGGATGCCGCCGCTGGCGGTCATGTTCACCGTGACGTCGCTGCCGCGGACGGTGAGAGCCTTAAGCCGGTCGGCGGCGTCGGCCTCGGCGATGCCGGCGGCGTAGAGCAGGTGTGCCCGCACCGCGTGCGATGGGTCGGGGCGCAGCAGCGGCGCAACGTGGTCGCGCCACATCGGCCGGAGCTCGCCCGGCGGCCCCGGGAGGCAGAACAGATCGGTGCTCCCCACGACGGCGTGCAAGCCGGGCGCCGTGCCGACACTGTTGATGAGCGGTTCCGAGCGGGAGGGACGCTGGGCCTGACGGAGCTGACGAGCGGTCAGCTCACGTCCGCGGGACCTGAGGTAGGCGCCGAGCGAGGCCGCCGCGGCGGCGTCGGTGATGAGCGTGTCGCCGGTGAGGGTGCAGACGGCCTGGCGGGTGAGGTCGCCGTCGGTGGCGCCCAGGCCTCCGGACATGACCACGAGCGGCGCTGCGCTGCACAAACGCCTCAGCGTCGCGACGAGCGCGCCCGCGTCGTCCCCCACCACAGCGCCTTCGGCGACGCGGATCCCGCGTTCGGTGAGGCGTTCGGCGAGCCAGCGCGTGTTGCTGTCCTGCAGCTGCCCCATTACCAGCTCGTCACCGGTGGAGAGGATGGCGGCGTGGGTGTGGAGGGTGGCGATCACGGATGACGGTAAAAGCCGGTGGAGTGGTCGCCGATGTTGTGCACGGCGACGACGCTGGCGGGCTTGGCGACGCCGAGCGGGCGGCCCGCGACCAGCACGATCGGGTCACCCGGCTTGACCCACTCGCGCCGGAGCAGGTCGTCGTCGATCGCCTTGTTCCAGGCGCTGAGCGAGGAGTCGGCCGGGGGATCTGCGCGGAGCGGGACGACGCCGCGCAGCAGCACCATGCGCCGCGTGGCCGTCTCGCTGCTGCTGTAGGCGATGACGGGGATGTTGAAGCCGGTCTGGCTGAGGTAGCGTGCGGTGCCGCCGCGCTGGCTCCAGCAGACGATGAGCTTTGCGCCGATGTCGCGGGCGATATGCCAGACGCCGTGGGCGACGGCCGCGGCGGGGTGTCGGGCGGTGGCTGAGTCGGTGGGCGGACTGGCGGCGGTCGGCTGGGTGCGGGCCCACTCCTCGGCGCGTTCGATGATGCGGCGCATGGTCTCAACGGCCAGAACCGGGTACTGGCCAGCGGCGCTCTCGGCGCTGAGCATCGCGGCGTCGGCGCCTTCGATGATCGCCGTCGCAACGTCGCCCGCCTCGGCGCGGGTCGGCGTGGGGGCGCTGATCATGCTCTCGAGCATCTGCGTGGCGACGATGCACGGCTTGCCGTAGCCGTTGGCGGCGGCGATGATGCGTTTCTGGACGATCGGCACCATTGCGATGTCCATCTCGACGCCCAGGTCTCCGCGGGCGACCATCAGGCCGTCGGCCTCCTTGGCGATCGCATCGATGTTGGCGACGGCCTGCGGCTTCTCGATCTTGGCGATGACGGGGATGCCGGCGCCGCCCGCGATGCCGCCGGCGACGCCGTCGATCGAACACATCGAGGCGAGGCGCTGGCGGAGGACGCGCACCTCGTCGGCGGTTCGCACGAACGAGAGGGCGAGGTAGTCGATGCCGTGTCGAACGGCCCACTCGACGCACTCCCAGTCGCGGTCGGTAAGGGCAGGGATGGAGAGCTCGGTCTGGGGGAGGTTGACGCCCTTGTTGCTGGTCACCAAGCCGCCCGTGGTCACGCGGCACCGGAGCGCGGCGGGAGGGTCGCTTGCGGCCCGCTCCATGGCGACGGCTCGGATGGCGCCGTCGTTGATCAGCACGCGCTGGCCGGGCTGTACGTCGCGCCCGATGCCGGAGTATCCGCACCCCACGCGTACCGCCACACCGTTGCCGTCTGAAGGAGTCGCCGTCCCCCACTGCGGATCGATGAGCATGTCCTCCCCGGCCTGCAGCATGATGCCCGGCGCCGGCACCGCGCCGATGCGGATCTTGGGACCGGGAAGGTCGCCGAGCACGGCGGTGCAACAGCACTTCTGGGATGCGACGGTCCGGATGACCTCCAGCCGCCGGCGATGGTCATCGAACGTGCCGTGCGAGAAGTTGATCCGGAAGACGGCGACGCCCGCGTCGATGAGCTTGGCCACCGTCTCGGGCGCATCGCTCGCGGGCCCGATGGTGGCCACGATGGAGGCCAAGGTTGGGCGGACGGGCGTCATCGGGGGGAGCGTAGGGGGAAGGCTCAGCGGCCGGGGCAAGTCGCTCACTGGACTGACTGCAGGCGGACGAAACCCTCGATCGCCTCGTACTCGGCCAGCCCGAGCTTGTCGAAGAGCCTGGCGGTGTTGCGGTTGCGCTCCTCGGCCCGCTGCCAGAACTCGCGGGCGTCGCTGGGGCCGGGGAAGAGGGCCGAGTCTTTCTGGCTCTCGTGCTTGAAGATCGCGGCTCGCTTGCGTTTCACCTCGACGGGCGCCAGCGGCACGGCCATTTCGATCTCGTCTGGCCCCCACTCCTGCCAGGCGCCGCGGTAGAGCCAAACCTCGCAGTCCCGCATCCACTCCTCATCCTTCACGACGGTCAGCGCCCGCGTGACGGCGGCGAGGCAGACGCGGTGCGTGCCGTGGGGGTCGCTGAGATCACCCGCGGCGTAGATCTGGTGCGGCCTGATCCTCCGCAACAGGTCGACGGTGATGCGGACATCCTCCTCGCTCAGCGGCTTTTTCCGAACGCGTCCCGTCTCGTAGAACGGGAGATCGAGGAAGTGGATGTTCTGTGGTTTGACGCCCGAATAGCGGGCCGCGGCCCGCGCCTCCGTCCGCCGGATCAAACCCTTTATCTGCTGGAGTTCCGGGCTGTCGGGCTGGCCGGGTTGCTTGCGGGCGATGAACTCCTCGATCGCCTGCTCGAGGCGCCCGGCGAACTCGCCGCCGAGGGTCGGAAAGACCTGGGCGAACTCGCGGACAAAGTCCGCGTGCCGGACGGCCGACTCGTCCCACACGGCGATGTTGCCGCTGGTCTGGTAGGCGACGTGGACATCGTGCCCCTGCTCGCAGAGCCTGATGAATGTGCCGCCCATGCTGATCACGTCGTCGTCGGGGTGTGGGCTGAAGATGACCACACGCTTTGGAAAGGCCGTGCCCGACGCCCCACCTTCTGAGGCGGGTTTGCCGCCGGGCCAGCCGGTGATGGTGCGCTGCAGCGACCGGAAGACCTGGATGTTGATGTCGTAGGCGCCGCCGTCGGCGCCCCGCGCGGTGAGCAGGTCCTGCAGATGGTGCTCGTTGTAGTCCTCGTCGGTCAGCTTCAGGATCGGCTTGCCGGCGTGGCCGGCGAGCCAGATCACGGCGCGGCGGGTGAGCCGGTCGTCCCAATGCTGAACCTGCTCCAGGCGCCAGGGCGTCTTGACGCGGGTCAGCTCGGCGGAGCTTGCGGCGTCGAGCACGAGCAGGGTGTTTGGGTGCTCCTGCAGGTAACTCGCGGCGATCGTCGAGGTCACCGGCTCCTCGACCGTTCTGCGGACGATCGCCGCCTTGTGCTCGCCGAAGGCCATGAGCACGACGCGCCTGGCACGGAGGATCGTTCCCACGCCCATCGTGATCGCACGGCGAGGGACGTTGCTCTCACCGAAGAAGTCGCTGGCGGCGTCTGCGCGGGTCACGCGGTCGAGGGTGATCAGGCGCGTGGTGCTGTCGCGCGGCGAGCCGGGTTCGTTGAAACCGATGTGCCCCGTCCGCCCGATTCCCAGGAGTTGGATGTCGATCCCGCCCGCGGCGTCGATCGCGCGCTCGTACGCGGCGCAGTGCTCGGCGACGCGCTCCGGCGGGCAGGAGCCGTCGGGGACGTGGGCTTGGCGCTGGTCGATATCGACGCGGTTAAAGAGATTCTCGCGCATGAATCGCCGGTAGCTCTGCAGGTCTCCCGGGGCCATCGGCCAGTACTCGTCGAGGTTGAAGGTCACCACGTTTGCAAAGCTCAGACCGTCGCGCTCGTGCAGGCGCACGAGCTCTTCGTAGACGCCCAGGGGGGTCGATCCTGTCGCCAGGCCGAGCACGGCATGCCGCCCCTCCTTCTGCCGCGCGCGGATGAGGCCGGCGATCTCGGCGGCGACTCGGGCGCTGGCGGCGACGCTGTCGCGGAAGATTCGCACGGGAAGACGCTCCACGTCCGAGCGTTCGATCGAGCGGATCAACGGGCTGTCCATCGCCTGAACCTCCAAGCCGGACCGTCGAGCGGGCTCCGGGCCGTTCCGCGTACTCTCTCCGAGCGCCGGCCCGGTTGCAAGCGTCTACGCTCGCCCTCACATGCCCACACTCGGCCTCTGCTCCTGGTCGCTCCATCCTTCGTCGGTCGACGAGCTTGTGAATCGCGTCCGGGCGACCGGGCTTACCGCGGTTCAGCTTGCGCTGGTGCCGATCGCAGAAGGACAGGCGGGCTGGGACGAGCGGCGCACGGTCGAGACGCTCCAGCGCGCGGGCGTCAGGGTGCTCTCGGGCATGCTCGCGACAATCGGCGAGGACTATTCCACGCTCGAGTCGATCCGGCGTACCGGAGGCGTCCGACCCGACGAACACTGGACGGCCAACGTCGAACGCGCCCGCAGGGTGGCGGGCGTGGCGCAGCGCATGGGATTGCGGCTGGTCACGTTCCACGCGGGGTTCCTGCCGCACGATCCGGGGGACCTCTCCTTTCGCGTGATGATCGAGCGTCTGCGCGAGATCGGTGCGGTGTTCGCGCGGCAGGGTGTCACCATCGCGTTTGAGACAGGTCAGGAATCGGCGGCGACGCTCGTGGGCGTCATGCGGGAGCTCGATGCGGGGCCAGTGAAGATGGGGGTGAATTTCGACCCCGCCAACATGATCCTCTACGGAATGGGCGACCCGATCGATGCGTTGCGCCTGCTCGTGCCGTGGGTGAAGCAGGTCCACGTAAAGGACGCCGTCCCCACCGCGGCTCCGGGGACGTGGGGTCGGGAGACTCCGGTTGGGCAGGGCGCGGTTGATTGGAAGCAGTTCTTCGGCCTCGTCGAGCGCCTGCTGCCGCACGTCGACGCCGTCATCGAGCGCGAAGCGGGGGAACACCGCGTCCCTGACATCAAGGCGGCCGCAAACCTGGTGCGGTCACTCTATGGAGGAGTCCAAGGGTGACGACCGTCAACGTGGGCGTGATCGGGCTCGGGTTCATGGGGGCTACGCATCTGCGGGCCTACGCCGCGGCGGCGAGGGACGGTTTCCCTTGCCGGGTCGTGGCGGTGAGCGACAAGAGCGCGGATCGCCGCGCCGGCGCCGGGGCGGCCGGCGGGAACATCGGCGACGCGAAGCAGGAGCTGCTGTTCGACCCAGCGTCGGTGCGTGCTTACGAACGGGCGTCGGACCTGCTGGCCGATCCGGGCGTTTCGCTGGTGAGCGTCTGCACGCCGACGGACACCCACGTAGAGCTTGCGCTCGCGGCGATCAACGCCGGGAAGCACGTGCTGCTGGAGAAGCCTGTCGCACTGCGGTCGGCTGACGCGCAGCGCTTGGCCGATGCCGCCCGCGCCGCCCGGACGCTCTGCATGCCGGCGATGTGCATGCGGTTCTGGCCGGGGTGGACGCTGCTGCGGGACGCGGTCCGGGACGGCCGGTGGGGCGGCCTGCGGGCGCTGACGCTGCACCGGCTGGGCAGCGGGCCGACCTGGTCACAGTCGTTTTATCAGGATGTGACACGGTCCGGCGGCGCGTTGGTGGACCTGCACATCCACGACACTGATTTCGTCGTCCACTTGCTGGGCACGCCCGCGGCGGTGCGCAGCAGCGGCGGCCCGATGCACATCACGACGCTCTACGACTTTCCGGCCTTGCCGGGCGTTGCGGTGTGCGCAGAGGGTTCATGGTCGATGAACCCCGCGTTCGGCTTCCGCATGCAGTACCGGGCGGCGTTTGAACGGGCGACGGTGGAGTTCGACCTGGCAAAGTCACCGGCGGTCACGGTGTTTGCTGACGGGGCCGCGACACAGCCGGATCTCCCTGCCGGCACCGGTTACGACGGACAGGTCCGGCACCTTATCAGCGCCATCACCGCCGGCGCTCGCAACCTCGACGCAACGCTGGACGAGGCCGTTACGGTCGCTCGTGTGCTGGAGGCCGAGGCCCGCAGCGCCGCCGTCCGCTCCGCCGTCTCACTCTGACCAGCGCACGCGCGCCGGGTCACCGATGATCGCAAAGCCGTCGGGCCGGTGAACGATCAGCGTCACCCGTTCCTCCTGCGCGAACGCAGACCGTGCTCCGTGCTCGCCGAGCACGGCCGCGGCCGTGTCGCATGCATCGACCAGTGCGCCGTCCCGTCCGATGGCCGTCACCACAGCCCCGGTCGTTGTTCCAAGGCCGGTGCGGGGGTCCACGATGTGCCCGTACAGCTTCCCTCCCACGTCAACGAACTGCTCGGTGTCGCCGGCGGTGGAGATGCACGCGTGCTCGGCCAGCAGCACCCTGGTCGCGTTTCCGGCGGCCACCTCTACGCGCCAACCGGCGGTGCCCGACGGGGCCGCACCGGCGTATACGTCGCCAGCGATGGCGACAAGGCAGTGCCCAAGCCCGCGGTGCTCCAGCACACGTCCCGCCTCACGGGCCGCGTAACCCTTGGCGATGCCGCCGAGATCGAGCCGCACGCCCGCTTTCAAAAGGCGAACCGCCGGGGGCTCGGCCGTTACCTCGACGGCGGACCAGTCGATGAATTGACGCGCGGCTGCGAGCTCGTCGGCGCCCATCACGACGCCCGTTTGGCGCATTTGTCGCCACAGCCGCACCGCGGGCCCGACCGTGACGTCGAACGCCCCGCCGGTACGCGCAGAGACCTCCCGAGCGGTCGTTAGAAGCAGCGCCAGATCGGGGCTCACGGGGCGCCATTCCCCTACGTGCGCCTCCGCGCAGAGGCGCATCAGCTCGCTGGAGGGGCGGTAGTCGCTGGCGACGTCTTCGATCTCACCGATTCGACGGAACGCGGCGGCCGCTCCGGCTGCGGCTTCCTCGCGGGTACCGGCTTCAATTGTGACTTGGGTTGAAACGCCCATGTAAACACGTGTAAACTGAAATCGCTGGTCCGGAGGGGCCGTACACCCGCCCGCCAACAGCCCCAGCAAGCATGCCGCGAGAGTCAGTAGGCTGCGTGTCACCATGAACCGTTCCGCTCCTATCAATTCCCGCGTCTTCGGGCTCGCTTCTCTGACGCAGCGTATCGCGCTCGCCCTCGTGTTCGCGAGCGCAGCGTCGGCGTCACAGCCGAAACCTGCCGAACCGCCGGGGCCCGCCCTTCCCGTGACCGCCTTCTCGCAGGAGGTGCCCGTCGCGGCGTACAAGATCGACATGCTGCTGGTGCCGGGCTCGACCGACGGCGCGATCAAGCCGTTCTTTATGTCCAAGTGTGAAGTCACGTGGGAGGCGTTCGACGTCTTCATCTACCGGCTTGACGAGGAAGCGGGCAAGGGCCCGAAGAACGCGGACGCCGTCACGCGACCGAGCAAACCCTACCTCCCGCCGGACCGCGGGTTTGGACACGAGGGGTTCGCCGCCATCAGCATGTCGCACAAAAACGCGACGGAATTCTGCAAGTGGCTCAGCGGGCATACCGGTCGCACCTATCGCCTCCCGACTGAGGCTGAGTGGGAGCACGCGGCGCGAGCCGGAGACAAGGAGCTCGCCGCGAAACCGACGGGGACCGTCGTACCGCAGGGCGTACAGCTTGCCGAGTGCGCATGGCTGGCGTCCAACGCGGGCGATGCGCCCCACCCGGTAGGCAAGAAGAAGCCGAGCGCGCTAGGCCTGCACGACATGCTCGGCAACGTCGCCGAGTGGGTCGATGGACGCGACGGCAGACCCGTGACGAAGGGGGGCTCATTCCGTGACGAGCCCGCCATGCTCACGGTTGCGGGGCGCGTTCCCACCGATCCGGCCTGGAACCGGAGTGACCCACAGGTCCCTAAGAGCAAGTGGTGGCTGGCAGATGCGCCGTTCATCGGCTTCAGGATCGTCTGCGAGACGCCTTTGCCTACTGACAAACAGCCATCCGAGGCGCCCGTTACCAAACCCGACTTAAAGTCGCCGACTCAGCCCACTCAGCCCGCTCAACCCGCGCCCGTGGCGCCGTT
>DASPMT010000443.1:0-8437 GCA_035626935.1 Phycisphaerales bacterium
TGATATCGGGCTTGGCGGCGGAGCGAATGTGGATGTCCACTCCGCCATCCGACACATTACCGATTTGCTGCGCATGGATATCAGAGGCGGGAACCCCCCCTAGTCGAGCCGCCGTTCCGACCAGAGCGTTCATGAATCGACGAAATTCCTCTCCGCTAGCTCCCACGAGTCGTTCTCGAAGCTGCTGCGCGTTGATCAGGGCAGGATGAGCCACGGTTGTAGTCCTTATCGAGACAATGAGCGATGAACGAACTAGGTCCGTCCAGACACGATGCTACAGACGCTGGCACGACAAAGTTGGGGAATGATTCGGACTTGGGAGAAGGACAAGGCACGCTCATTCGGCCTCGCGGACTCGGCCACCTTCTCCCGCTGGGAGCGGGCGACGGAGGGAGAGAACCGTTATCCAATGAACCGCCCCCGGAAGTCCGGGGCGTGGGGGTGCGCCCGCCGGGTGCCCTCTACTCCGGGTGCCATGGCAACGGGCTTTTACGTTGCCCATGTACCTCGAACTCCCAAACCACGGTCAGCCCAAAGCTGCTGACCGTGCCACCCGCTCGCGCCCCTCAGGTGGCATGGGCAACGCCGGGTGCCTTCCACACCGGGTGCCATGGCGACCGGCCTTGACGTCGCTCATGTACCTCGACCTCGCGAACCATGGTCAGCCCACAGACCATGGTCAGCCCAGAGCTGCTGACCATGCCACCCACTCACGCCCCTCCGGGTGGCATGGGCAACGGCTTTGCGTTGCCCATGTGCTTTGGTCGGCTCCGCAATCGATGGTCAGCCCAACGTGCTGACCATTTCGCCCCGTCAGAACCACCTTCTCCACCAGGGTCGTTCCGTGCTCCCCGTGGGGCACCAGCCGAGAGCGGCGAGCAATCGGGCGACCTGCGCAAGGTGGCGCTCCTCGCTAGCGGTGATCCGCCCATCGATCGCTGCTTCCGTGAGTTCGCTGGCGTAGAGCTGCGCGTGCAGGGCTCGGAGCTGCTGCATGGTCAACTCGCCGCGCAGCCTTTTCAGTTGGGCCGCCTCCGCCGCGTCAACCCGTCCGTCGGCGATGCTCGACTCCACCGCCTTGTAGTACCGCTCCTCGGGCGAGACCGGGCTTTCTCTCACGTTCGGATCGACGCCGAAGACGAACTCCGTCACCTCGCCGGTGTGGATGGTGATTGCCGTCCGAGGATTGAACTTCTTCGACCCGGCCTTCACCGAGCGGATGCGGTCGAGTCGGAAGTTCCGCCACGCCGGGTGTTCCAACCTCGGGTCCCGCTGCCACGAGAGCAGGATCAGATCGCCGCGAGCGTTGTACGTCAGGCTGTAAGGCTCGATCTCTCGATCGGTCTTCCATCCATCGCCGGGCTTCTGGTACACGATGTGCGCGGTGGTTTTGCTGCCACCGAGCGCCTGCAGCTTCTCGACAAACTCACGCATCCCGAGAGACTACCCGAATCACTCGACCACGAACTGAAAAAGACTACTTCCCTCTGGCAAAACCGCGTCGACCGGCCTGGCCAGAGAGAAGTAGTGTTTGTGAGAGAGGAGGAACTGATCGGGCAGCCCCCTCGCGGCGCAGCGTCTGTAAGCACGCCTTGCCAGCAGCTATCCACATCAACGAACGGCTCGGGTCGCGTGTCTCTGGTAGTTTGCCCTTTGCTACCTCAAGCCGAGAGATCGTGGTTATACCTTTTGGAGGTTGTTTCGGCTGGCGGGGGACCGGCGGTTCCTGCTCCCTTCTTGCTGCCCTCGCCGCTGAACGTTCGTCGACACGCGGACCACAGTTCGGCTCAGGATCGCCGCCCATCGATCAAGATCACGCAATGGCTCCTCCACGCCGAGTGGCATGGGCCTTGGGCTCGACGCCAATCCATGGTCAGCCCAAAGCTGCTGACCATGCCACCCAGTCGCCCCTGCCCCGGGTGGCATGGGCAGCGTGCTCTGACGCTGCCCGTGTGCCTTGTCACCGCGCGTCCATGCGCACCGGCCGCGGGTCACACGCCAGGACCGCATCATCTCGCTTGGCAAACCACCGCGCCGACGACCACCGCCAATCCTCCGGCCGATCACACAGCCCCATCTCAACGGGGTTCCAGTGGATGTACCGGATGCTGTGCCAGGCCGCCTGTGGCGTGTAGATGTTGCGGTCGTACCCGCCGCCGTCCTGCCAGAAGCGGAAAGCACGCCCGCCCTTGCCGTTATCGACTTCGAACGTCTTCAGCCGCTCCGGCGTGTTCGCCCGCACCCACGCCGACGCACGCTTCGACACCGACTGCTTGATCGACTTCAGCACCGCCGGCACGCCCAGCGGACCATCGCGTGGCGGTCGGAACAGCAGCAGATGCACGTGCGTCGGCATGAAGACAAACGCCCAGAGCTGAAGCCCGTGCGTCCGCCGCGCCTGCTCCACGGCCGACACCATCCACCGGCACGCCCGCTCGCTCCGCAGATAGGGCCGCGAGTGGTAGCAGGAAAACGTCAGCTCGTGCGCGTGCCCCGGTATGTCATAGGTTCGCCGCTTCTTTCTTACCGGTCCGTCAGAAAGTTCCACGGCTCGAAGATACAAACCCCGGGCGGCGATACAAACCCCGGGTGGCACTGCTAGCGGCTCTGCGTTCGCTGCGTGCCTTGACATTACCCCCCCACCCCACGGCCAAGCCCGAAGCGGCTTGACCGTGCCACCCTCCAACCATCCCTGGCCAGCCGGCGCGGGGACCGGAGCTTGGGCGGAGGCGCCGTCTCTCTGGCTTCAAGGCGGTGGTGCGCTGGCGCGAGCGGGTTGGCGAGGGCGGGCGCGGTGTGCGCGGGGGTTCCGCACTCGGGGTAGACGCTGCCTGGGCCGATGCCCGCCAGCGAGTAGTCGCACACGGCGCACTGGCTTCGTTTCATGCGCCGGCGCGCACGCCATCCGAGGAAGAAGATCCACGCGCCCGCCCCCCACAGCGGCACCGGCAGCGGCCAGAGCGCCACGCCCCAGCGGCGGGCGTGGATGACGCCGTCGCGGGGCCTGGATGCGCCCGTGTCGATCGTGAACGCGATGATGCGGGCGTCCCAGTCGCGGGTGTCGAATCCCTCGTCTCCCTCCATCGGCGGGAAGCGCTCGGGGGCGGCCCACCAGTCGAAGCGCGTCTTGTCGTCGGCGGGGAGGAGGCGGCCTGAACTCCACCGGCTGCCGGGCCGGCGCGCTACGTCGGGCACGTTGGTGGTCATGCCGCGGTAGACGAACAGCTGGCCGCGGGCGGCGCGGAACACCCAGAGGTCGCCGCTCCAGCGCAATCGCCACCAACCGGAGGCGACCCAGAGCCCGGCCGTCAGCAGGCCGAGCAGCAGGAGCGCCGTTCCCGCGGACATGCGCCACCATCCGGGGAGCCACCGCCGCCTGCTGCGGTCGCCGGCCGGCTTCGCCCGCCTGTGTGGCATGGGGGCAGTCTCCATCGCACTGGAGGTTGAGGGCGGGATTCGGGGCGCGTGGGGGCGCGCGGCCTCTTACTGGCCGCCGATGGTGAGGCCTACAGCGCCGGCCTGCTTTTTGCCGGCGATCTGCTGCCAGCCGCTGCCGAGCTCGCCGAGGGGGGCGGGGGGGATGATGTCGACCTTCTTTTCGCCGAGCTTGGCTTCGCCGCGTTTGACCTTTTCCTGGAAGGCGAGGCATTCGGCGAGGAGGCGGTCGAGGATCTCCTCTTCGGGGACGTTGGCAACCTTCTCGCCCTGCACGTAGATGATGCCGCGGCGGTCGCCGGCGAAGACGGCGACATCGGCGCCTTCGGCCTCGCCGGGGCCGTTGACGATGCAGCCCATGACGGCGAGCTTGATGGGGAGCTCGACCTTGGCCGAGACCATCCTGCGGACGTCCTGCACGAGGGTGATGAGGTCAACCTGGATGCGGCCGCAGGTGGGGCAGGCGATGAGGTCGACACCCTTGCGCTCGCGGAGGGAGAGCGCGTAGAGGAGCTCGAGGCCGTCTTCGACCTCGTAGACGGCGTCGCTGGCGTAGGAGATGCGGATGGTGTCGCCGATGCCGTTGGCGAGGAGCGTGCCGAGGGCGGCGACGGAGCGGATGCAGCCGGTCTCTTTGGGGCCGGCGTGGGTGACGCCGAGGTGGAGGGGATGGTCGAAGCGCTTGGAGATCTCGGTGTAGGCCTCGATGACGGTGGCGGCGTCCATGCTCTTGGCGCTGATGGCGACGTCGTAGAAGTCTTCCTCGTAGAAGATGTCGAGGTACTCCTCGAGCTTGGTGACCATGATGGCGAGCATGTAGCCGCGCTTGGACTCGCTGAAGACCTGGCCGAGCTCCTTGAGGCGTTTCTGCTTGTCGCGGCGCTCGATGATGGAGCCTTCGTTGACGCCGACGCGGATGGGGAGCTTGCGCGCCTTGCAGGCCTGGATGACGTCGCGGACCTGTGCACGGTCCTGGATGTTGCCGGGGTTGAGTCGGATCTTGTGGACGCCGGCCTCGACGGCTTCGAGCGCGCGCTGGAAGTGGAAGTGGACGTCGGCGACGATGGGGACGCGGACCTGCGGCAGGATCTCGCGCAGGGCCTGCGTGTCTTTCTTCTCGGGGACGGCGACGCGCACGACGTCGGCGCCGGCGGCGGTGAGGCGGTTGATCTCGGCGACGCAGGCGGGCACGTCGTGGGTGTACCCGGTGGTCATCGTCTGGACCGAGACGGGGGCGGGCTGGGTGCCGAAGAGGCCGCCGCCGATGTGGACGCGGCCGACGCGGTCATCGCCGATGGTTATCTGACGTGTCGGTCTGCGGGTGAGCATCTGGGGGAAGCGTACGACACGCGTGGACAACGGGGTTCAGGGGGGCTGCGGGAGCGGGAGAAGGGGTGCAGCGGCGTACGTTCTGAGAACGACAATGTCAGTGGATGAGGGGGATTTTACTCCCCCGATCGTGGTTGCAATGGCATTCATTGCCGATCAAGCCCATGTCTCAGCACCGGTCAAAGCGCCACTCCATGAGCACGCCGACCCCCAACGCGAACAACCTGCGGATCCCCGAGGCGCTGGTGCGCGCGCTGTCGGAGGCGGTGGCGCGTGCGGAGGACACGGCGGAGAACATCCGCCAGCGCGCCGACCGGCGGCGCGCACTTCCGGACACGGTGCGCGTGATCGCGCAGGTGGACCAGCTCGGCGGCACCAGCCAGACGCAGGTGGCGACGGTGCGCGACCTCTCCGCGGGCGGGCTGGCGATGCTGTGGGGCACGTACCTCCACCCCGCGACGCGGTGCGCGTTCACCATCGTCTCGAGCAGCACCCACGAGCCGCTGGTGCACGCCACGGCCCAGGTGGTGCGGTGCACGCACCTGAAGGGGAGCGTGCACGACGTGGGGGTGAAGTTCGACGAGCCGATCGATCTGCAGCGGGTGCCGGGCGCCTCGCCCGAGGCGCACCAGGCGGCGGCGTCGCTTGAGGAGCTTGCGAAGGACCTGCTGGCCGCGGTGCAGTCGCGGGCCGACACGCGCCGGATCGAGCAGATCCTGGTGCAGTTCAGCGAGGACCTGCGCACGTCTCGCGGGACGAAGAAGCCGCCGGCGCCGACGGCGCCGGCCGGTCCCGCGCGGCTGAAGCCGCGCTCGGCGGCGTGACGCGGCGGGGGTCAGCCGTCGACGAGCAGCTTCTGGTAGAACGCGACGTCGTGCCACGCGTTGAGCTTGTAGCCGGCTTGGCGCACCGTTCCCACGTGCTCGAAGCCGAGGCTCTGGTGGAGCCGGATGGAAGCGGGGTTGGGGAGGGTGACGCCGCCGATCGCCGAGCGGAACCCCGCGGCGCGCAGGCGCTTGAGCAGCAGTGCGTAGAGCTCGCGTCCGACGCCGCGGCCTTGAACGCCCGGCTGGATGTAGATGCCGACCTCGGTGGTCCACTGGTAAGCGTCGCGCGAGCGCCACACGCCCGCCTTGGCGTAGCCGGCGAAGGCGCCCCCCACTTCGGCGGTCAGCCACGGGTAGCGCTCGCGCCCGGCCTCCCACTGCGCGCGGAGCTCGGGCGCGGTGACCGGCGCGTAGGCGAAGTGGACCGCCGTTGCTTCAATGTAGAGGTTGGTGAGCGCGGCGATGGCGTCGAAGTCGTCTGCCTGGACCGGCCTGATGGTGACCACGCGGCGATTGTTGTCGGCCGCGGCGTTTGTGGCCGCAGGCTTTACCCGATTCTCACGCGCCGGGGTTGCCCGGGGCGCCGACCGGTACTAGTGATTTGGCGTCAGATGACGCACCTGCACGCCCATCATGCGCACCGCCATGCCGCTCCTGCGGCCGCGTGTGCACGGGCGCTGCACGGGCCGTGTCGCTCGGGCTTGGCGGCTCATCGCCGCGGCTGAGCCTGACCGGGCGCGTCGCGCCCCGGGGCCTGCCCCCCGCTCTCCCCCTCCCCCTCCCACCTCCAGATCACACGCCCGTCTTTCGGGCTTTTCGGGCCGCGTCCGCACGCGGTTGCCCCTCTCCCACCGTTCATCCACGAGCATCGACATGATCACTTACCCCTTGATTCTCCAGACCATCGCTTCGCTCACGGGTATCGCGACCAGCACGAGCATGATCATCGCGTACCGCCAGCTCAAGCTGGCGACGCGCAACAGCCAGCTGACCTTCGAGGACGCGCTGGCGCGCGAGTACCGGCAGATCGGGTCGCGCGTGCCGCTGCGCGCGGTGCTGGGGGAGGACCTGAGCGACGCCGCCATCGAGGCCGCGCTGCCGGAGTTCTTCTGGTACTTCGACCTTTCGAACCAGCAGGTCTTCCTGCGGCGCAACGACCGCGTGAGCGACCTGGCGTGGGGCGTGTGGGCGGAGGGGATCCGCGCGAACATGGCGCGTCCCGCGTTTGCCAAGGCGTGGCGGACGATCGCCGAGGCGCAGCCGAGCCTCTTCGCCGACCTGCGGTGGTTCCTGGCGCAGGCCGACGGGGTGAGGGACGACCGGTCCCGCCCGGCGGACGCGGCCGGCGCCGCGCGGGGGCGCGGGGGTTCGGCGGCGGCGTGAGAGCGGGCGTTACGGCAGCGAAGCGCTGGGGGGGACGTCACCCGCCGAGGGAGGCGGCGGACGGAACCGCCGCGCGAGGACGGCGTTGGCGAGGTCGAGGTCGACGGTTTTGTGGCCGCGCCGGTCAAGACCGTCAACCTCCGGCGTGCGCACGACCATCATCAGCATCCCCGCGAACATGAGGACGACCGAGAGGCCGCCGACGGAGAGCTGCGTGGCGTGGGCATGCGACAGCACGTGCTTGAGCTGCTCGCCGCCGACGCCGGCGATCACGGCGCCCAGTGCGGTAGCGCCGAAGGCCAGGACCGTCACCAGCGACAGCACCCTCCCGCGCATGTGGTCGGGGGCGAGGAGCTGCATGGCCGACCACGACTGGTTGAACGCCCAGATCCAGAAGAAGCCGCACACGAGCATCGCGGCGTAGCCGGTCCAGAGGGCCGTGGTCATCGAGAAGACGGTGATCGACAGGCCCAGCAGCGCGACGCTCAGCGGCATGAAGTGGTGCTTGGGGTACCAGGAGGGGATCCATCGCAGCGAGATCCCTCCGATCACCGCGCCCACGCCCTGCACGGCGAGCAGCAGGCCGCCGGCCTGCTGCGCTTTACCTGCTTCCTCCTTGATCCCGTAGACGTCGATCACGTAGAGGCTCAGCATGCGCACGAGCGGCGCCGCGAGGAAGCTCAGCAGCACCTGGGCGATGAGCACCGCGCGCGGCCCGGGCTTGTGGATCACGAACGACCATGCCGCCTTGAGCTGGGTGAGCACGGGGTGGCCGTCGGGCGCGGGCGGCGGGGCGTCTGGAGACTTGGAGACGACCCACGCCACGAAGAAGAACGACGCCGCGTTGAACAGCAGGCACGGCGCGCTCGCGTAGGGCTCCCAGCCGGGGATCGCGGCGAACTGGGCGATGATGAACCCGGCGAGGGCCGGGCCGAGGACGCGGGCGAGGTTGAACTGGATGCCGTTGAGCGCCAGCGCGCGGCCGAGCTGCTCGCGCGGCACGAGTCGCGGCGTGAGGACCTGCCAGGCGGGGAAGTTGAAGGCGAGCACGCAGCCGTTGAGCAGTCCGAGGGCGAAGAGCCAGTTGACGGCGGTGCGGGGGTCGTCGAACTGGATCATGCTGACCGCGGCGACGCCGAGGGCGACGACGCCGGCGAGGGCCTGGGTGTAGACGAGCAAGGCCCTGCGGTTGAGGCGGTCGGCCGCGAGCCCGCCGAGCAGGCCGAGGACGGCGATGGGGAGCTGCTGCACCAGGCCCAGGGCGCCCTGGTCGTCCAGACGCATCGTCGCGTGGGCGACGAACATGGAGATGGCGAACATCTCCATCCACGTGCCGGTGTTGGAGAGGAACTGCGCGCTGATCACGCGGCGGTACTGAACGTTCTTCCACACGTCGCGGTAGGTCGCCGTCTCGTGCACGAAGCCGGTGGGTCCGTTCGCCGCGGCGCCTGTCCTGGCGGGGG
>DASPMT010000444.1:0-3536 GCA_035626935.1 Phycisphaerales bacterium
ACATCGATTCCGGCATCGTCCAGGGCTGCACGATCCGCGCCCACAACGTCCCCGGCGCGATCGGCATCGCCGTCGTGCAAGCGACGCGGATCGAGGGGAACACCGTCGTCGCGTGCGGCGACACCGGGATCAAGGCGCAGCGCGGTTCGACGGTGTGCGGCAACACCGTCATGCAGTGCGGCGTAGGGATCGACCTGATCGGCTCGGTAGGACCGGGCTCGGTCGGCGCGTTCATCAATCGGGCGGAGCGCAACAACCTCTCATCGAACGCCACCGGCATCCGGGCCCAGAACGGCGGATCGGTCATCATCGCCAACACCGTTGCGGGCAGCGGGGCGCAGAGCTACGCCGTCGTCGCCGGCAACCCGACTGGCACGGTGCGGAGCGACCCGGCCGCGTCGACCAGCGCCTGGGACAACTTCGCGTTCTGATCGCGGCCCGGCCGTGATCAGGCCTTGGCCTTTACGCCCGCGATTTCCTTCGCCACGCGAACGCCCGTTGCGAGCGCGCCCTCCATGTACCCGACGAAGGAGGGGCTGCAGTGCTCCCCCGCGAAACGCAGGCCCGGCGCGCCCCAGGACTCGCCGCCGCGGCGGAGCATGTCGCCCGTCGCGGTGAGCTGGCCCGGCGCGGGGAAGGAGTAGCTGGCGGCCGTCCACTCCTCGCGCGGCCAGTCCATGAAGCGCGTGCGGATGAGGTTGGCGCCGTAGCCGGGGAAGAGCTGCTCGAGCTCGGCGGCCAGGCGTTTCTCGCGGTCGGGCGCCGCGTCGCCCAGCAGCCGCTGGGCCGCGGCGGCGCCGGAGAAGACGGTCATGCACGCTTCGCCGGGGTCCTGAGCGTCGGTCGCCTCCCAGGTCATGCAGGCGCGGGCGTCGCCGTCCATCACCATGCCGTACTGGGAGATGCCGTTCTTGAGCCAGAAGCGATCCTTGACGTGCGACAGGTGCTTCACGTTCACGCCCATCTGCGGCTTCAGCTTCGCCGGCAGCAGCGGCTCGAACGCGATCTTCGACCAGACGCTCGGCGGCACGGCGACGACCACCTCGTCGCAGTCGTGAACGGCGCCGGCGGCGGTCCGCACCGTGAAACGCGAGCCCGAGCGCGTCACCGAGGTGACGGGCGTGCCGAGGGTGACGCGGTTGCCGAGCGCCCCGAGCATCGCGAGCGCGAGCGACTGGTTCCCCTCCTTGCAGCGGTGGGTCTCCGAGTCGCTCCAGTACTTCTCGACACCGCCCCCCTTGATGGCGGCGAGGTTCCCCAGCAGGCTCTGGCGCTCGAGGGGAACGCCGTTGTTGGCCTCAAACTCCATGGCGATGCACGCCTTGGCGAGATCGTCGAGCCCTTCGACGCCTTTGTCCAGCCCGTCGAACCAGGGCCGGAGCGACTGAGCGTCCAGCGCCGCGGCGTTTGGGCTCTTCCAAGGCTCGTCGGCGTCAACGGCCTGGGCGGAGGCGTTGAGCGTCTCGTGCGCCGCCTCGAGCTGCTCCCAGAGCTTCTCGGCGCGATCGGTTTCGACGATCTGGCGGCGGTAGAGCGCCGCCGTGCGCAGGTTCTCCTCTTCGGAGAGGGGGAGGAGTTCGAGCTCGAAGTGCCCTGCGAGAGCGACCCAGGTCGGATGGTTGACGCCGATTAGCTCGCCGCCGCCCTCGACGTTGCGGCCGGGGACGAACTCGCCGCCGCACGCGTTGTTGAAGGAGAGGACGCGCCCGCCGACGCGGTTTCGGGCCTCCAGCACGCGGACGTCGACCCCGGCCGACATCAGCTCGTGAGCGCACGCCAGCCCGGCGAACCCAGCGCCGATGACGATCACGCGCTTGCCGGTGCGCGTCGCGGGCGGCGCTGAGGCGGGGGAGGCGCAGCCGCCGACGCCGCTGATCAGCGTCGCGGCTCCGGCGAGGGCCGCTGCCTTGAGCACGGCGCGGCGGTCTGGCGAGAACCGTTCGGGCGCGAAGACAACCCCCAGACGCTGATAGATCGATCGGCTCATGGCAACCTCCTGGCCGGTAGACTACCAACACCCGCTCGGGAAATGGAACGTTCACATGCCGTCAACACCCGCCGATTCCGCGCTGCTCGTCTCGTTCTGGAACGACGCCTGGGAGGAAGGGCTGTGGGCGGCGGGGTGGCGCAGGTCGCTCGACGGGTTGACCGCGGCGCAGGCTGCGTGGTCGCCGCCGAACGCTCCGGGGGTTCCGGGGCGGCGGCACTCGATCTGGCAGAACGTGCTCCACCTGTGCTTCTGGCGCGAGGACGCCCTGCGCCGGCTGGGGGACGACACCAAGGCGGACGAGGCGACGGTCGCGGCGGTGAATTTCCCGGCCGTGACCGACACAAGCGAGGAGGCGTGGGCCGCGACGCGGGCGCGGTTCGCCGAATCGCAGCGGCGGGTCGGCGAGGCGCTCGCCCGGCCGGGGACCGACACGTCCCGGCTGCGGTACATGCTGCCGCACGACTGCTACCACATGGGACAGATCAATCTCATCCGGGCGATGCTCGGACTCGCGCCGATCGAATAAATCGGTGTCGGTCCTGCGGATCAGGTAGACTGGTAGTGGGAGCATGCCCCATGGACAAGACCCTCACCGTGCCGTGCCCGCTTTTGCATGAGGTCATGGAGACGCGCCAGTCGCACCACCCTCACGGCAAGAGGGTGGCGCTTACGCGCGGGATCAAGCCCTGGTTGGCCAACGCGCTGCATGAAACGGTCGTCAAGGTCCGCCCGCGCCTGGTGCTTGAGATAGGGATGTGCCACGGCATCAGCAGCCTGGCGATCCTCTCCGGTTTGGAGAAGGCTTGGGGGGCGGAGAGCCCCGAGGGCAGGCTGATCTCGATCGACCCGCGTCAGACGGAGGAGTACGGGCGGGTCGGTGTGGAGCACGTCAAGCTCGCAGGGTACGAGGGCCGCCACACGCTGCTGGAGGAACCCGACTGGCGGGCACTGCCGCGCCTTGTGGAGCAGGGCGCACGGCCAGACCTGATCTACATCGACGGCAACCACGCCGTCGATTACGTCATGCTCGACGCGTTCTATGCCCACCGTTTGCTGCCGGTAGGGGGCGTGATGGGCCTCAACGACTGCGCCATGCGTTCGGTCACGCTGACCGCCCGCTGGCTGGTGAGCCACCGCGACTATCAGGAGATCGACGTGGGGCTCAGCAAGGATTACGGGCACGACCCGTTGACCTGGGTGTCCCACCGCGTACAGGGGCGCAACTCGGCCGACCGCTACTTCCGGAAGCTGAGCGAGACCGAGCACGGGTACGACGGCCACCTGCGGTGGTAAGCCGCGCCCGACAGCGGACCGGCCTGGTTGTCACGCCTTGGCGAACGCTTCGATCGCGCGCCGGTCCTCGGGGGTAAACGGCAGCCGGCCCTCTTTAGTCTTCTCGTACTGCACGCCCGACCATCCGGCCATCAGGATGGGCTCGACGCCGCGACATCGAGCAGACCGCCTGCGACGCGATCAACGGGTCGGGCATCCCGGGCGTTTACGGGTGCTACGGCCGGACGCAGGTGCTCGAGGGGCGCCTCGCCGA
>DASPMT010000445.1:0-9281 GCA_035626935.1 Phycisphaerales bacterium
CAAACAAAATCCAATTGTTTTCCTTGCATGTACCGAACAAATCGTGTATAATTCGGCCTGCGGCCGCTTTGGCCGTGCATAGGGGGCCTCATGCAAGCCACAACCGTTTCCACCTACAACCAGTCGGTTCTCCACGCCCACCAGCGCGCCATCGACGCGCTGCTGAAGCTCCTTGACAGCGCCACTGACCCTGACGCCGTAACGCGCATCGTCGCGCTGATCGCCCGATTCAGACCGGTAAAGGACCCCGCCACGCAGCCCAGCCAACGTCCGCCGCGACCGCCCGCGTCTTCGAGCCAACACGACGACGTGGCGAACCAGACGCGCACCGGCTGCGCAGTATCCTCCCACCATGCACCGCACCACGAACGCGGCGATCCTTCTTTCAACCCTGATCTCCGCAGCGGCGGCGCAGCCCCCCGCTTCGCCCCCCTCCCCGGCTCAAGACCCGGCCCCCAGGCAACCAGCGCCGGACAGCACCAACCCGCCGAAGGTGGTTGAGCCAAAGCCCGCCGCACCAGGCGCCGCCCCCGAGCCGCTGGACCCTAGAAAAAAACTCGCCGAGGCCAAACCAGACACGGTCTATTCCGCCGTCAGCGAGTGCACCGGCTACACCGAGGACGGCCTGGACCGCGTCGGCCTGCTCAAGTACACCTGGGTCGTCCCCGAGGGCTTTGCGCCGCGCAAGCCGCGTGACGTTGTCGTCGTCCTGCACGGCTACGGGCTCGACCACACCTGGGGCGCCGCCGCCCTCCCGGCGAAGGAGCTCGCGCCGGGCGCGATCGTCGTCTGCGTCGACGCCACCCGCGAGACGGCCGAAGGCGACGGCCGCATCCCCGGGCTCGAGATCGCAGACGTGCTCTTGATGCGCGACTTCGTCCTCGAGATGACCCGGACCTTCCCCACGGCGAAGATCGTCCTCGTCGGCCACAGCCAGGGCGCTTTCGGCATGGTGCTGCTGGCCAACCGTTTCCCGCGCCTGTTCAACGGTGTCGTCGCATACGGCGGCGGCGTCCCGGCGGTGCCGCTCATGGGCATGCGCGTCGTCCCCACCGCCTTCATCCACGGAACCGAGGACGACCTCGTCCCCCTGCGCATCGGCGTCGAGGCACGCGACGTGCTCCGCCAGGCCGGCGCCAAGGCCGCCGTTCTCCGTCGCGCCGTCGGCACGGGCCACGCCCCCGACGTGAAGGAGGCAGCCCTCGGTGTCGCGTGGGTACGAGCGTTGGTGACCGAAAACCCCGCCGAGGCGCTCAGCGGCGCCAAGTCGCTCGTCGCGGTCGACGCCGCACGCGCACCCGCGTTCGGGATGGCGATGAACATCCTCAAGCGATTCGACGCCGACCCCGACGACCGCAACGCCTGGCCCCGCGGCCTCAAGGGCGTCTCCGACGAGCAGAAGAAAGAGGCCAAAGCCCTCGTCCTCGCCATCGAGTCCCAGGGGCTCCGGCAGGTCACCGCCCTTCGCTCGGCGCTTCCCGACGCGGCGGCGCTGCGCGCCGCGACCTTCGCCCCAGACACGCCGACACCCAACTGGCTCGGCCACCTCCTCAGCCTGCGCGAAGACTTCGACGGCGTCGAGAGCGTCGACGCGTTCATGACCGAGCTGAAGTACGCCGAGCTCCTCGCCCAGCACGAGGCGGCCGGCAAGACGATCGTCTCGGCAATCGAGTCGCCCGACTGGGGCGGCAGCGGAGCTCCGCCGCAGGAGGCTTTCGCCGCCGTGATCGAGAACCTCCCCAAGGCCTACCTCGTCGAGGGCCTCCCCCACAGTCTCGAAGCAAACATGAAGGACTGGACCGCCCGCGCCCAAGAGCTCCGCATCCCCCAGAACCAGCGGGACCTCGCCCCCGTCGTCACCCAGTACCTCGGCGCCGTGAAGAAGGGCCGCGAGAAGTACAAAGAGATGAATAAGCAATGGCGGCCGTAGCAGAACGACAGCCGCCCCGCTTTGCATTTGAGCCGCGGAGCGGCGGCCCGCGGTAGCCCGCGGCGCAGACCCCGCGGCGCTCACACCGTCTGCATAAGCACCCTGTCGCTCGCCGCCGTCTGGAACTTCATCTTCGGTAGCATCTCTCCAAGCCGCGCCGCCAGCGTCGGCAGGTAGCCGCGCTCGGTCGTCGAGTGCCCGCCCAGCAGCACGCTCACGCCGCGCGCGTTCGCCTCCAGCACCTCGTGGTGTTTCATCTCGCCGGTCACGAACAGCTCGCACCGCTCCCGCGCCGCCGCGTCCAGCAGCGACGCGCCCGCGCCCGGGCAGAGCGCCACGTGCGTGAACGTGTGCTTCTCGCCGTGCTGGGGCGCGGGCGCAACCTGCACGTGGGTCGCCCTCAGGGACTTCTTCATCCTCGCCGCCATCTCCGCCAGCGTCACCGGCTGGTCCAGCACCAGCCGCCGCCCGCTGCCGGTGTCGCGCCGCGGGCGAGCCAGCAGCGGGTACACGTCGACCGCCGCCTCCTCGTACGGGTGGAACTGCCGCAGCAGCTCCAGCGCCAGCGGCACCGCGCGCTGCGCCAGCACCATCTCCAGCCGCACCTCCCGCACAGACTCAAGCGCACCGGGCTTCCCCACCGCCGGCTTGCTGTCGGCGGCGCCGAAGAACGTCCCCGTCCCCTCGCTCGCGAACGAGCAGACCGTGTACTTGCCGATGGTCCCCGCCCCCGCCGACGCCAGACCGGCGCGCACCTTGTCCACGTCCGCCGCCGGCACGAACGTCACGATCTTCGCCTCCTCCATCGGGCGCGGCAACGCCTTGGGGACAAGCGCCCGCCGGTCGGCGGCGCGCGGCTTGCCCGGCGGCAGCGCGCAGTCGGCCAGCCAGTCCCCCATGCCGCCCGGCGCGCTGTCGAGCGCCGTGTGCGGCGAGTAAACCGCCATCCCCGCGCGCACCGCCCGCAGGATCGCGTGCTGGCGCGGTTCCGCGGCGGTCAGCCGCTTGATCGCCGTGAAGATCGGCGGGTGGTAAGCGATGACCGCCCCCGCCTTGAGCGACTCTGCCTCGGCGATCACCGCCGGCGTCAGGTCGATGGTGATCACCACCGGCCCGTTCACCCGCGCCGACGCGTCCCCCACCAGCAGCCCGACGTTGTCCCACTCCTCGGCCAGAGCGAGCGGGGCGATCGACTCCATCGCGGCGGCGAGATCAGCGACCGTTGGCGCGGGTGCGGGCATCACCGAGGATACGGAGCCGCTCCACCACCCGGGAGCGGGGCCGGACAAGGCCGCACCGCCCGCTTATGCTCGCCTCTCCAGATGCCGAGCAAGCTCAACATCGCCGCCCACGCCAAGGTCAACCTGGCCCTGGCCGTCGGCGCCCCCGCGCCGCCGCACGGCTACCACCCGATCTGCTCGTTGATGACCGCGGTAGACCTCTTCGACGACGTGGAGATCGAGCGCCGCGAGGGGCACGTGATCAGTGAGTACAAGGTTCAGTGGGCGCCCGACGCGCCCCGCCCCACGCCGATCGACTGGCCGATCGAGAAGGACCTGGCCGTCCGCGCACACAAGTACGTGGAGCAGATCGCCGGCCGCCCGCTCCCGGTCACCATCACCGTGCGCAAGCGGACCCCCGTCGGCGGCGGGCTCGGCGGAGGGTCGGCCGACGCCGGTGCCGTCCTCACCGGCCTCGCCCACATCTTCGACGACCTCGAGCTTCCGATGGACCACATCGGTGAGGTCTCCACGGCTCTGGGCTCCGACGTCGGGTTCTTCACGCAGGTCGCCGGCATGAAAGTCCCGGGCTGGCCGCAGCCCGCGATCGTCGAGGGGTTCGGCGAGTCGATCGAACGCCTCGAGCGTTTCGAGCGCCCCCTCATCCTGTTCGTCCCGGGTTTCGGGACAAGCACCGGCGCCGTCTACAGGGACTTCGACACCAAGCCCATCGGTGAGATGAAGTCAAACCTCGTGCGCGAGCTGGCCGACAAGGGCGACCGGGTCGACACCATGGACCTCTTCAACGACCTGGCGGAGCCCGCCTGCCGCGTCGAGCCGCGACTGGCCGACCTCCGCGCCCACCTGACCCGCACGCTCGGCGTGCCGGTGCACGTCACCGGCTCGGGGAGCTCGCTCTTTTGCCTCTGCGAGGGGCGGCTCGACCGCGCCAAGCTGGTCAAGAAGGCCCGCGAGGCGACCCCGGGCCTCGTGACCGTGTCCGCGACCACCATTTAGGTGTCCGGTGTGAATCGGGTTTCAGGGCTCGACTTCACGCCCCGCGCGTGGTAGCTTGAGGCATGAAGCCGATCACGAGTGTGTTCGTCCAACTGGCGGCGCTTTCGCTCAGCGCGGCGGCGCACGCGCAGTTCGTCGTCTGCGGGTCCAGCGCGCGGGTCGGCGGGCCCGGCGGAACGCCTACACCCGACTACGACCAGCGCCGCGACGCGCTCCCCTCCGACGGCGGCATGTACTGCAGCCCCACCTCCTTCGCCAACCTCATGGGGTATTACGCGCTCCACGGCTACCCCGAGCTGTTCCCCAACGCCTCGCTCGCGCGGTGGGTCAACTACGACGCCATCTCCACCGACATCGCCTCGATCGGCTCGCTCATGGGCACCACGCCCTCGGGTGGCACCGGCGACCTTGGGAGCTTCAATGGCGGCCTGGCGTGGATGGACGCGCGGGGCGGACCTCCGATGAACTGGTCGCAGCTCCTGGGGTCGAACGTCACCCCGCAGGCGATGTTCCGCGTGCTGGAGATGGGCGGCACCGCCGCCATCGCCTACGGGCGTTACCAGGCGTCCTTCAACTCGTCGTGGCAGTGGGTCGGCGGGCACGTGGTGACGCTCGACCGGGTCGACCGCCTTTGCCCCGGCCCCACCTCGGTGTTCCCCTGGCGCGTCCACTACCGCGACCCGGCGACCAACGAGGACCCGAATGACCTCGACGCTCAGTCTCCGTACGCCACCGCCGTGCGCGCGGGCCGCACGGTCGACATCCTCTACAACCTGGGGGGCGGCAGCTACGAGACGCGGCCCTCGTTTGAGTTCCTGGTGGCGGGCGACCCCGACACGCGGCGCGTGTGGTACACGCTCAACGCCCTCACGCCTGAGAACGCGCTCTACCGCCCCTTCGTCCTCGGCACCGTCTGGCGCTTCGACCCGTCGATCGTGTTCGACGGCGGCCCGCGGCAGTTCCAGTTCGACCCCGGCCCCACCGAAGAGGTCGCGTTCGGCAGCGAGCCAGGCGTGGCGATGGTGCTCCGCAGCCAGGCCAACGGCGGCTTGACGCCCGTCCGTCTCGCGGCGTGGGACGCGGTGCACGACCAGATGCTGGCGCAGGTGCCTCTCAGCGGGGCCGATGCGCTGATGTGCGTCGGCCGGCTCGGGCAGGTGCACGTCTACAACGCAGGCGCTGTGCGGACCTTCCGCCTCAACCAGGGCGACGCTCCCACCTTCACCGAGCTCGGCACGCCCCGCGCCGTCGTCAGCGCGGTCGGCTCCATCGTCGCCATCGGGTTCGATGACCGCTTCGACCAGGTGCTGCTGCTGCGCTCCGACGGCGCCGTGATCCGCATCGGCGTCGACCGCACCGGAATCCCCAACGGCGCGCTGACCACGCTGGGCAATCTCAGCAGCCCCGCGTTCGCGGCCTCGGGGCGCAGGCGCATCGCGCCCGGAACGGGCGCCGAGGAGGACTACTGGATCGGCCCGTGCACGCCGACGGCGATCAACGGGCCCGACACCCTGCGCCGTGTCCGCCGCGACGGCACCGCTTCGACGGTGACCCAGGTCGAGTCGCTCTCGCCGCCGCTGCCCCCGCTCGGCGGCGCCGGGACGTGGACCCACGCGACGGCGATCAGCGACTGGTCGCCCGCCGACCGCGGCCGGATGATGCTGCTGCGCGGCACCCAGCTTCAGGAGGTCCGGCGCGGCATCGTCGGCTGGCTGAACCAGAACTCAAGCCCGTGGTTCGCCCGCACTGCCCGCGGGTCCGCCGCCGTGTCGCGCTCGCGCAACCAGATGGACCGCACCGCGCCGGTCCCGGCGGTCTGGAACCTGCTGAACCCCGACGTGGCGCCCGAGACGCCCGACTGCCCGGCCGACGTCGGCCGCACGGGCGGCGTGCCGGGCGCCGACGGGCTGCTGAACAACAACGACTTCGTCGTTTTCATCGACTGGTTCTTCACCGGCAACCCGGCGGCCGACCGCGGCACGACCGGCGGCACGGCCGGGCACGACGGGCTGTTCAACAACAACGACTTCGTCGTCTTCATCGACCAGTTCTTCCAGGGTTGCTGACCACGGCTGGCCGTGCGGCTCGCGGGCGGCGCACTGAGTGTGCGGACTTGCCGCCGGGTGTTCCGGTACGGGCCGCGGCATCGCGCTGGAGTCAACGGTGAAGTACGTTCTCGCGTCCGTGCTGACGCTCGGGGGCGCAGCGCTGTGCGTGATGCTCCTCTCGCTCCTGCTGGCGGGGTCACCCAACAGTTCGCCCGCGCAGCTCGCCCGCATCAAGGGGTGGATGCTCGCCACCGTGCTGGTCGGCTTGCTTGGCGCGACCGGGGCGGTATGGGCCATGGCGATCGGGCGACCGGGTCTCGGTGCGTACGCGGGCGCAGCACCCGCTGCCTTCTGCATCGCCGCCTTTGTGTACCTCTACACCGCGGCGAGCCCGTAGGGGCGGCCGCGGCGTCGCGCCACGCGTAAAGCTGGGCAACCCCGAGCGCAGACCGTGTTGTGGTTTCATCGCCTGTTTACCGCGGCGTGGTACGTTGAAACATGACACCGCCCACACTCTGCGCCGCCGGCCTGGCCGCCTGCTGCAGCGTTGCATCGGCTCACCCGGTCGTCCCCGGCGCCGACGTCACGCTGCTGGGTATGCTGCCCAGCGGGTACAAGCCGTACACGATGGACATCGGCGCGGTGGACGACGGGCCCTACCGGGGGCGCTGGCTCTACTTCGGCAGCGACAACAACGTCGCGACCGGACAGGTGCTCATCCGGATGAGCGTCGGCGCGACCGACGACGAGGACCTGGTGGGGTCCGAAGCGGGGTTCCAGCACAGCTATTGCACGGCGGTGTACGACCCTGACGGCGTGTTCGTGGACCAGACCGGCCTGCTCACCGGCGTGGTGGGGCGCGTGCTGATCGCCAGCTCAAACCCGAGCGACAACGCGGGGGTGTTGTGGCGCGTCGACGCGTCGGCCGACGAGGCGGGGGCCGGCTTCTCCTTCCCGCACCCGTACGTGAACCCTTCGGTGGCGATCAGCAACTGCGACTCGATGACGCAGGACGACGCCGGCGCCTTCTATCTCAACGTGCCGGGGCAGAACGAGATCGCGCAGATGATCGCCGTGCCGGAGAACAACGGCGGCACGTTCCAGACGTTCGCGGTGCTGCCGTCGGCGGCGGGGACGGTGGTCTACGACGGCGCGAACCGGATCTGGTCCAGTGGAGGCGACGGGATCATCCGTCGGATGGAGACCAACCGCGAAGGGACGCCGCCGCTGCCGCGGAGACAGGCGGACATGCTCGAGGTGAACGTCGGGACCGGCGAGGAGAACGGGCTCGCCTGGTCGCGCGCCGTGCCGGGCGCGGGCGGCGCTTGGGGCGGCGGCATGCTGGTCGTCCGGCGCGGCACGGGGAACGGCGAGCTGGTGCGGCTCCGCTCCAGCACGGCGGCGCTGGACCTGCTCGGCACGGGGATGGGCGACGTGTTCGCGATGAAGGTGGACATCGACGGCGTGTTGTACGCCGCGGACTACACCACCGGCGAGGTGTGGCGGATCGAGCGGTCCGAGCGGCTGGGGTGCGGCCCGGGCGACGTGGGCGGCATCGGCGGCGTGGCGCTCTCCGACGGGCAGCTCACCAACGACGACTTCATCGTCTTCATCGACTACTTCTTCGGACAGGACCCGCGCGCCGACCGCGGCAGCAGCGGGGGCGTGCGGGTGCGCGACGGCGTCTGGAACAACAACGACTTCGTGGTGTTCGTCGACGACTTCTTCTCCGGGTGCTGACCACGCGGGCACGCGCTCAGGCACTCGGCGCGGGCGGCGCTCCGCGACGGAGCGAGCGCGACGGCGAACGGGGCCGAAGCGACGGCACGCTCAGCGTGAACGTCACGCTTCGAACCATTAGCCTCGCGGGCGCGCGTTGACGCATGGGGTAGGCCGCCGCAAGACCCGCGGCGCGCCTGGAGCCACCCGTGAACACACTCACCCGCACGACCTTTGCCGTCACCCTGTGCACCCTTGCCGGGGGCGCCTTGGCCGGTCCGCTGAACCCTCCGGCGGGGGCGGTGGCCTCTTCGATGAAGACGCTGAACGAGGTGGAGCCGCGGACGGCGATCAACGCCGTCAACACGCCGGGCGACGCGGACGCGACGCCGAGCGTGTACAAGATCACGCAGCCAGGGTCCTACTACCTGACGGGGAACCTGCAGGGTGCGCCGGGGAAGATCGGGATCGAGATCGCGGCGGGCGTGCTGGACGGCGCGGTGACGATCGACCTGAACGGGTTCGAGATGGTGGGCGGGTCGGGCTCGACCAACGGCATGCAGGTGACGCTGTTCGGCAACACGCGCGTGACGGTGAAGAACGGGACCACGCGGAACTGGGGCGGTCACGGGCTGGACCTGACCTCGGGGCGCAGCGTCACGGTGGAGAACGTGCGCGCGGTCAAGAACGGCGGGAACGGCTTCTTCGTTACGGGGCGGTTGACGGCGTGCGTGGCGTCGGAGAACACGGGCAAGGGCATCGTGCTGGGCGAGGGGAGCACGGCGACGGGCTGCGATGTCGCGAGCAACGGGGCGGAGGGCGTGTTCACGTACGACGCCTGCACGGTCAAGTCGTGCAGCGTTACGAACAACGCAGGCGCGGGGATCAGCGTGGGGTGGGCGTGCGCGGTGACCGACAACACGCTGTCGGAGAACAACGGCGACGGGATCCGGATGCAGGCGCGCGGGACGGTTGAGCGCAACTTGATCACCTACGCGCTGACGCAGGGGACGGCGGCGATCAAGATCGTCGGCGGCGGGTGCAACGTGACTGACAACCGGGTGAACAGCGCGTACGCGGGGATCGACGTGGACGGTACGCTGAACGTGGTCGTGCGGAACACCGTCGGGGGTGCGTCGTTCCCGATCACCGCGGTCGCGGGCAACTCGGTGGGGCCGATGGTAGACAACGTGGCGGCGAGCACGAACCCGCACGCCAATATCACGCCGTGATGGCGGGGCCGCGCCACCGGCCGGCCGGGCCCTTGTGGTCCCGTCGTGCCAGAAAGAGCGGAAGCATGCAACCCGGGCACCGGCTCGACGCGCCCGGGCGTTGTTACCGGGCTGT
>DASPMT010000446.1:0-4903 GCA_035626935.1 Phycisphaerales bacterium
AGCAGGTGCTCTCTACCGGTGGGACGGCGGTGGTCTTCCTAGCCTCCCTCGCCGGCTCAATCTTCAGCCTCGGTTTCACCCTCTTTCTCACGGCCTTTTTCTTCTACTTCTTCAGCACCGGCTGGGGTGGGGTGCTCGCCTTCTGGCACGGGCTCATCCCCGACAAACGCAAGCACCGCACCCTTGAACTGCTCGGCATGATGGACAAAGTCATCGCGGGCTTCATCCGCGGCCGGCTCACGATCTGCGCTCTGATGACGCTCTGGTTCGCGCTCGGCTACTGGCTCGCCGGCGTCCCGGTTCCGCTGCTGATGGCCCTTCTCGCGGGCGTTCTGATGCTTGCCCCTTACGCCCAGTGGCTCGCGTTCCTCCTGGCGATGCTCCTGCTCTGGCTCGGCGTCGGCGGCCCCGGCGGCCCGCTCGGCCAGTGGCAAGCAACCTGGTGGTGGGCGATCGCCGGCCCCATCATCGTGCACGGGATCGGGCAGGTGATCGACGACTACTTCCTTACGCCCCGCATCCAGGGTGACAAGACGGGGATGGACACGCCGACGATTCTTTTCGCGTCCCTGGCGGGCGGCATCCTCGCGGGCTTCTACGGACTGCTGCTGGCGATCCCCGTCGCCGCCTGCATCAAGATCCTCCTGCGCGAGGTCGTGTGGCCGCAGTTCAAGGCCTGGGCGCAGGGGCGCGCCAGGGACCCGTTCCCTGTTGGCGCAGGGCACGACAAGACCACCTGAGCGAGCATTCCATGGCCACCGTGCGCAAACCCGCTGACCCCGCCGCGCTCGTCCGGCAGAACGCCCTCGGCGTCGCGCTCATGGGCATCGAGGCCGTCCCTGCCTTTACGCGGAGCGCAGCGCCCGAGGTCGCAGCCGCGGCCGCGCGCAAGCTGCCACCCGTCGAAGGCTGTCCTGACGCGGTCGATTATCCGCCGTCTCCACAGAGCAAGGCGCTCGAAGCCGTGCGCCAGCGCTACCTCGCCGACGCTCCGCACAACGCGTTCGGCTACTCGTTCACCAACCTCGTCTTCGGGGAGGGTGACCCGTGCGCCAAGCTGATGTTCATCGGTGAGGCTCCCGGGGCCGACGAAGACAGGACCGGTCGCCCGTTCGTCGGCCGCGCCGGCGCGTTGCTTAACAACATGATCAAGGCCATGGGCCTCCGCCGCCAGGACGTCTACATCGCCAACGTCCTGAAGGTCCGCCCGCCTAACAACGCGACGCCGACCCACGAGGAACGCGCCGCCTCGGCCCCATACCTCTTCGATCAGATCGCCGCCATCCGGCCCCAGGTGATCGTCACTCTCGGCCTCCCGGCGACCCAAGTGGTCCTCGGTTCCGACCAGTCGATGGGGCGCCTGCGGAGCATCTGGGGCGAATTCCGCCACCCCGACACCAAACGCCACCCCGATGTCATCGTGCCGGTCATGCCCACCTACCACCCTGCCTACCTGCTCCGTGCCTACACCGCGGAGAACCGGAACATGGTCTGGGCCGATCTGAAAAAAGCGATGGACAAGCTCGGCCTCAAGGGGGCGGCCACCCCGGCTCAGTAGGCGAAGACCGCGTCCGAATCGGCGAAATGTAAGGTGTTTTGCTGGTTCGTTCGAATTTCTCAAAACCGGCAACCGCGCCCTGAGACCGTCCGTATCGACCTGCGTCCAACAGGACGGCAGCGGGTATCGCGACCCGCCGCCTTGACCAAGTACCCCCACGAGACCCGGTGCCGGACAATGTGTTCGGCGCTGGGTTTTTTTATGGCTCGGCGCCGTCTCCGGCTTGCCGATGCTTCCCACTGCGGTACATTGGACGTGGCTGCACCCCGGTCGAAGGGAGGGTGGAGGAGAGAGCGATGAATACGCGCCTTGTCTGTGTGCCCGCGGTTGCGGCTGGGGTCCTTGCCGCGGCGGTAGCTGTCGGCGGCGGCGCATGCGTGCCGCCAACGGTCTCGTCGGAGGAACGAGCCTTCGCGGGCTGCCCGCAGCAGCCCGTGACGCTCAGCGTGGTGGGAGCGTTCGGCGGCACGGGTCCGTTCCACTTCCAGTGGCGACGCCACCCGCGGACCCTTCCGGTCATCGTCCCGATCCCCAACTCCGACAGCCCCACGTGGACCATCCCCTCAACATTTCTCTCTGACGCCGGTCAGTATGACTGCGTCATCACCGGCTCGTGCGGCACGGTGACCACGCCGCGCTACCGCCTGGGCGTCCTGACGCCCGACCGCGCCTCGTCCGGTGGCACGCCGGGCTCCGACGGCCAGCTTACCAACGACGACTTCATCGTCTTCATCGACCAGTTCTTCGCCTCCGACGTCCGCGCCGACATCGGACGCACCGGCGCCGAGTCTCTTCCAGACGGCCGGTTCGACAACAACGACTTTATCGTGTTCATCGGTCTGTTCTTCGATTATCCGAGCTGCCCATAGCGGCGCGTGCGCGGCTCGCCCGCAGCGCGGCCTCTCGGGCGTCGTCTAGGATCTCCGCGACGATCACGTTGTACTCAAGGCTCGACAGCGGGTCCACGGGGCATCCCCCGCGCACCACCGCACGGAGGTAGCTCCACTCGTCCTGCAGCGGCGACGGCCTTACCGGCGGTTTGACGCTCCGGGGTGGCCCGTTCTCGTCGCGGACCGCCAGTTCGTTCCACTTTGCAGCGTGGACCGAGCCCCGTTCCGTGTGCAGGTCCATCTCCTTGTTGTCGTGCGTCCACGCCCACGACGCCTGCACCACCGCCGTCGCGCCCGGGTAGGTCAGCACGATCGTCGCATCGTCGTCGACGCGGGGGTACAACGCGGGTTTGAGCGTCGCCGTTGCCGCCGTCACCGTGGACGGGCGCTGGCCGTTCATGAGCCACGTCGAGAGGACGGCGCCGTAACACCCAAAGTCGACGATCGCGCCGCCGCCGTTCTCCTGGGGGTCGGTGAGCCAGGCGAGGAACTCCGGCGAGCAGCCGATCTCCTTCGGCCCCTTGTGCCCGTGCCGGAAGGCCATCCGGCGCAGCGGCGCGCGCCCTCCTTCGTCGATGAGACGTTTCGCCTCGCGCACCGACGCGTACCAGCTTGTTTCGAAGTTGGTCAGCACCAGCACGCGGTGGTCGCGGGCGAGCCGCGCGATGCGGGCCGCGTCGGCCCGTGTGTACGCGAGCGGCTTCTCCACCAGCGCGTGCACGCCGCGCGGGGCGCACGCCTCCACCGCTTCCGCGTGGTCCGCGACAGACGACATCACGCTGACGACCTCGGGCCGCGCCGCGTCCAGCATCGCCTCCGGCGTCGCGTGGTAGAGCGAAGGATCAAGCTTGTACTTGGCCGCGAGCCGGTTGAAGAGTGCGCGGTCCGGCTCGCTGACGCCGACGATGACGAGGTCGCTCCGCTGCGTCGCCTGCCACAGCAGCCCCTCCACGTGCCCGTGCACCATCCCGATGACCCCGACGCGCAGCGGTCCGCTCCGGGCGGAAAGGCGCGGCTCGTACGCCGGCGTCTGGACGGGCGCGCCCCCAGGCGCGGCGCACCCGTGGAGAGCAAGCGGAAGGAGCAGCGCAGCGATGAGCCGTCGGATCATCCCGGCAGCATACCGCCAAGCCCGCGGCGTAGGCGTTCAGCTCATCGCCGCGGCCATGCTCGTCACCATCGTGTGGCCCTGCTGGTCCATCGCGGCCGAGTAGTTGAGCACCTTCACGCTCGTCGGCTCGGTGATCATCAGCGTCGCGACGATGTTGCCGGTGCTGCACCAGCGCGTGGGGTTCTGCTGCCAGGCCATCGCCGCCAGCAGGTCCGGCACGCGGTTGTTGGCGACGTGGTTGATCAACTCGTTGTCGTGCTGGAAGACCTGGTTGCGGGCGGCCGCCGCCTTCTCGTCCTCGCCGGCCAGCGGCTGCTGGTCGCCGAACGCCGGGCCCACGTGCGAGAGGTCCGCCGACGAGATCACCAGCGTCTTTCCGGGGAGCGACGCGATCACTTCCTTCATCGCCTTCACGAACGGCTCGAGCGCCACGCCCTTGCCGTCGTAGCTTTCGCCGTTCTTCACCGCCGGGTCGTGCACCAGGGCGCCGAACACGCGCGGGAACTTCCCGTCGGGACCGGGTCCGAAGACGTGCTGCACCCACGGCACCTGCAGCTCGATCGAGTGCTCGCGCTCGTGGTCGAATCGGTTCTCAAACAGCGCCTCGCCGAGCTTTGCGCGCAGGGCCCGCACCACGTCGGCGTCGACCTCGCAGGTCCCAAAGGGCGTCTGGTACCCCTTGTCGCAGCCGCAGACGCCTGTTGAACGCCCGAAGTGGTTGGTCCCCAGGATGATCACGCGGTCGGGCCTGTCGACGACGCGCAGGCGTCCGTAGATCGAGCCGTAGTTGTTCCAGCCGCGCCCGTAGTCCAGGTGCGGCGCGATGATCGCCTTGGGCAGCTCGTTGAGGGAGGGGTCCTGTGCGGTCTTGAGCGACTCGCTGACGAACTCGTCCATCGTCTCGCGCAGACGCTTGATCCCGTAAGCCTCCTTCTCGGCGTCGCCGGCGTCGGCGCTCAGCTTGCCACTCTGCTGGCCGTCTGCAACCAGTGCGTCGATGAACGCGGCGGTCGAGGCGGGCGGCAGCACCGGCGAGGCGTCGAAATCGGCGCGCATCTTCGCGACCATGCCGTCGAAGGTCGGGCCATCAATCATCCCCGCGTCATCGAGCTGCGCAACCAGCTGCTCCATAAACGTGCGCGTGAGCCCCTTGCCGATCTGTTGCACGATCTGATCGAGGTCGCGCGTGCCGTCCATCAGCGGAAGGATCACCTGCACCGCCGGCACCACCACGCACATCTTGTCCGACACTTGGCTGGCGTCGGACAAGCCGAGCATGTTCACCTGTTGCCCGTTGGGACCTTGAGCGGGCACCGGGAAGCCTCGGACGGCCCGCAGTCGGGG
>DASPMT010000447.1:0-2145 GCA_035626935.1 Phycisphaerales bacterium
GGCACCGTCCTTCAGCTCACGCGAGCGAACGTCGACGCCCTGAACGCGGTCACGTACTACCAGGCGGGCGCGGCCTTCGGCAGCAGCGCGCTCAACAGCCTCCCGATCGCGGGCCTTCCCAACCCGCTCCCGGCCTCGTTCACGGTAAACCCGGAGGACTACCTCACGATCACGGGGTCCTCGCTCATCACCGACCTCACCGGCGTCGAGACCGTGCAGTGGACCGCGTCGGTGATCACCAACCCTTCGCTCGTCAGCGTGTCGCTCAGCCACAACGGCGAGCTGGTCATCACCCCCAACGCCGCCGGCAACCGCGGCACGGCCACCGTGCGCGTGACCCTCACGAGCGCGGACGGCGCCACCACGATCAACGACGAGTTCACCGTCGAGCTGGACAACTTCGCCCCGTCGATCGGCGGTGTGCAGGGTCAGAGCAACGTCGCCGTCGGCGGCTCGATGCTCGTCAGCGCCTTCGGTGTTGAGGACAACGACGCCGTCGGCTTCGGCGGCGTCAACAAGGTCGAGTTCTGGCACGACGCCGACGGTGACGGCGAGTTTGACGCCGAGGTCGACACGCTCCTGGGCACCGACGACAGCGCGGCCGGCGGCTGGAACGCCCGCATCGACACCGACGGCATGGTCGCCGGGCACAACACCATCTTCGCCGTCGTCACTGACAGCGACGGCGCGACGGCGATCTCCTCCCGCCAGATCACGCTGCAGGCCGCGGTGCCCGGCTCGGGCATCGACCCCGACAACACCTCGACGCCCGGCGGCGTGAACGTTGATCTCGGCTTCAACCCCGAGCTGCCCGACACATCCGGTATCCGCCGCATCACCCTCTTTCTCGACTCCAACAGCGACGGCATCCTCGACCCGCTGAACGACCGCATGCTCGGCCACGCAACCTACAACGCCGACACGATGAGCTGGGGCTTCACCGTCGACGGCGACGACCTCTCCACCGGCAGCAACCGCATCTTCGCACGCGTGAGCGACAGCTACGGCAACCTCGGCGGTGTCTCCAGCAGCATGATCACCGTCGAATCGTGAAGACAGAGGCACTAGTCACTAGGCACTAGGCACTCGTGAAGGCAAAGAGACAAAGCCCCGGCAAAGGGGGCTTTGTTTTTCACTTATGCCTAGTGCCTGGTAGCTAGTGCCTGACGAACAGCTCACGCCTCTCTATCCTCCCTCATGCCCACCCCCGCCTCGCGTCTCCGCACCCTCCTGAACGCCGGCGGCCTCGCGATGCCCGGCTCTTTCAACGGCCTCTGCGCCCGCGCAGTCGCCCAAGCCGGGTTCCAGGCCACCTACATCTCCGGAGCCGCCACCAGCGTCTGCGCCGGTGTGCCCGACGTCGGCGTCCTCTCGCTCGAGCACTTCTGCCGCGTCATCCGTGAGGTCTACGACTCCTCCGGCCTCCCCCTCATCGCCGACGCCGACACTGGCTTCGGAGAGGCCGAGATGGTCCGCCGCACCGTCATCGACTACGCCCGCGCCGGTGCCGCCGGGCTCCACCTCGAAGACCAGCAGTTCCCCAAGCGCTGCGGCCACCTCGACGGCAAGGCCCTCGTCCCCGCCGACCACATGGTCGAGAAGGTGCAATGGGCGGCCAAGGCCGCCGCCGAAGTGGGGGCGGGCACCGCCGCCGACGCACCCTTGATCTGCGCCCGCACCGATGCCCGCGGCGTCGAAGGCTTCGACGCGGCATTCGCCCGCGCTAGCGCCTACGTTCAGGCTGGTGCGGACATGATCTTCCCCGAAGGCCTTGCCACCGAAGAGGAGTTCGCCCGCTTCGCCGCCGCGATGAACCCCCCCGGTACGCGCACCCCCGTCTACCTGCTCGCCAACATGACCGAGTTCGGCAAGACGCCCATCATCCCCCTGGCCCGTTTCAGCCAGATGGGGTACCACTGCGTCATCTACCCCGTCAGCCTCCTCCGTGTCGCCATGGGGGCCGTCACCCGAGCGCTCACCCAGCTCAAGGCCGAGGGGTCGGTCCAACCGTTCCTCGGCGCGATGCAGAGCCGCCAGCAGCTCTACGACCTCATCGAGTACAAGCCCGGCACACCCTGGGCGTTCCCGGTGCGCTAACCGGCGCGCCTCCCCGCCAATCCGGTCAAACCATCCGTTACCCTTGGC
>DASPMT010000448.1:0-2612 GCA_035626935.1 Phycisphaerales bacterium
CACCTCTGAGTGGTGGCGTACTGCACCTTGGCGTGCTTTCCGCCAATGGTGAACTCGGCGCCGTCGGGTAACTCGGACAAGTGAACGTATTGAGCCTTGAGCCGCGTCGATGCACTGCGCCGCGCTAGCAGCGCATTGCGCACTGCGGCAAGGAAGTCGATCTCGGGGATCTGACCGGATGCGGCCTCCAGCGCGCGGTGGGTAGTCGTCTTCAGACTGCTTTTCAGCCATTGGAGGTAGGCTTCCTCGCCCCCAAGCTCCACGACCATGTCCTCTCCGCCAGCCCTCTCCCCTTTCTTTGCAACGTTGAACACGCTCCGGAGTGACGGATCGCCTTGGATCGCGTCGCGCACCCACTGCGGCAGCTTGCCGGAGAATGTGGCGTTAGCACCAAAGTCCGGTGCCTCTGCCCTGGTCTCCATGGTCAAGCCGAGCTCGTCGGCGATTTGCTGAATGCGGTATTCGACCACGCGCAGAGGGCCAGTGCCCTGTTCCAGCTCCAGAATCGGCGATTGCGGTGGCGTCGGCGGCAAGTCGGCAGTGGGACCATTCCCGCCTGCGTCAGGAGACGGAGGCGGGTCATCTTTCATCCCGCCGAGCAGCGTGTCGGCTGCCGCGTTGGGATCGCGCATCCGCTCAGCAGTTCGCACCACAGCAACCGCGATGCCTCTCGCATGCTCTATGGGCATAAGCCCGTTGCGGTCCATCCAGGCCGCAACCTGCTGAGGCGTGGGGCGCGGCACCGGTCGGCCGGCTTGGGCTTCCTCACCCAGAATGACAACTACCTCGCGCGCCATGATTGCGTCGCGGACCAGCCGCAGGCGCCGGGCGGCAGGAAGTGCAGCGATTGCGGGGCTGATTTGAAGTCGACCGTCGACAAGCCTCGCCTGTCCATTCATTCCCTCTACAACGGAGACGACGCCGTTGTCGGTGCGAAGTCGCGCAAGAGAGAGCTCGGCGATGATTGCCTCAAATTCCTGTTTCTCCAGCGGACGTACGAGAGCGTTTGGATCGTCAACCTGAATGCGATTGGCGGCGATCTGCCAGCCGTGTCGCTCAATCTCGGTTGGCTTAATCGCGAGAGCGCGATCGATGTTCGCGTCGCGCAGCCTGAACGCCTGCTCGTCCTCAAGGGTCGCAATCAGGCGATCCACCAGTTCGCCGACGGGCTTGTCGACATATGACCGGCGGCGCACACGTTCCGCGGCCCACGCCTTCATGCCGGGCGTTTGGACTCCCCGAGCGCGGAGCTCGGCCCACTGGCCTCGGTTGAGCTGCGTCTCGGGAAGGGTGCCGTCGATGACCCTCTGGATCCAATCGAAGCGGCGATCCGGCGTGATGAGCACCCGGCGCATCGGGCCGATGATCCTCCGTGCAAACAGGTCGGGTGCGATCGCCTCGCCCTGGACGCCAACGAGCCGCTCCCGGAAGAAGTCGTCGAGGCTCTTGCCGGTCGATCGTGCCCATGACTGTCCGTAGGCGGTTGCCAGCGCCATGAACGCTCCGGACTCGTCGCTGTGCTTGCCCTCTTTGCCGAGCACGCGGATAGCCTGATCGCGGACGCGTTTGAAGTTTGGGCCGGCACGGTCCGGCGCTCCGCCCGAAGGCTGATCGCCTCCGCCGAGCATCCGATCAAAGATGGCCGCGAGTTCTGGCGTCACCTGCTCGGGGGCCTCTCCCTGAAGCGACGCCCACAGGTCTTTGAGCCACTGCTTGAACTGATCGAAGACGCGCTGCAGGCTGGCAGTTGGCGCCTTGCCGTCGGCGAGGTATCGCTCCCAGAGCCGGGCGGCCCGTTCGTCGTTGGCGACGGCCCACTGGTCGCCAGTCTCGCCGAACTGCTCGTTGAGGCGGTCGGCGCCGTCGCCGTCCACCTCGCGGAACCAGCGTCGGAACGGGTGGAACAACTCGTGCGCAACCGTGCTCTTGTCCCGCGACTTGAGGAACGCCAGAACGGCTCGCCCGTCGTTGAAGATCGCGGCTTCGCCCTTGAGCACCGAAGCGCGCCCGGCCTTCTGGTCAATAAGCCACGCCGGCACGCGGTGCTCGGCACCGTCGGCAACACCCTTGACCATGAGCCACTCGCCCTCGATGCGGCTCACCTTGCCGAGCGTTCCGTCCTCCAGCCTGACGGTGCTGTCGATGGCGGGCACTTCCGTGCGGTTTAGCGAGAGGCTGTCGGGGCCGTGAGCCTCCCGCTTCCCGTCGATCTCAAGGATGACCTGGTGCGGCCGCGTCGTGGTGCCGTCTGCGTCCTTCGCGCTCTGGATCGAGTCGACGACCCTGCCGACGCGCCCGTCCTCGGTCCGCATCATGCGCCCGCGGATGAACGCGGCGCGTAGCAAGACCGGCTCTTTGCCCGACGCGAGCAGGTCAGCGGCCTCCGCGTCGAGGCGGGCGAGGTCGGCCACGGTGGCTTCCGGACGGTGGCCGGGCACCTCGGCGAAGTAGAACTCCGCCTTGGCCGTCGTCGCTGCTCCGGCGTCGGCGATCGTGCCGCGCTCCTGGGACTTCGTGTAGCGGTTGAGTGCTCCGCTGAACGCCGAGCCGGCCAAGCTGAACCCGGCGCCGATGGTCGCGTCGATGGACGCCTGACGCCACGAGTAGTCGTC
>DASPMT010000449.1:0-10651 GCA_035626935.1 Phycisphaerales bacterium
GGTCGACCCCGAGCGGCTGCACGAGCTGCTGATGTTCGTCGACGCGGCGGGGCTGACCCTGCTGGACGAGATGGACTATCGGGCGCGGCTCTACCGCGAGCGCAAGGCGCGCGGGCAGGCCGATCAGGCGGGGATGACGATCAACGGGCCCAACGACCGTCCGCCGCGGGCGATGACGGTGGTAGGGGGCGAGCGCACGACCAGCGAGAACTGGCGCGCGATGAACTGGAACATTAAGTGCCTGTCGCACGCGCCGAAGCAGGCGGCGGCGGTGGAGACCAAGCCGGCGGTGGAGCCCGACGTCTTCGACGACGAGGACGACGAGGCGCTGCAGCGCGAGCTGGCGGAGGAGCTCGCCAAGGGCGGGCCGGGGATCGGCGGGACGGGCGGACGGCGGATCGACGACCCGATCCGGATGTACCTCTCGCAGATGGGGACGATCCCGCTGCTGACGCGCGACGAAGAGGTGCGGCTGGCGAAGAAGATCGAGACGATGCGGATGATCTTCCGCCGTCGGTGCCTGGAGAGCGACTACATCCTCGCGCACGCGGTGGCGACGCTGCGGCAGGTGGAGCGCGGCGAGCTGCCGTTCGACCGCACGATGCGGATCAGCACGCTCGAGGAGAAGCACAAGGAGATCATCTCCGCGCGGATCCCCTACAACCTCGCGACGGTCGAGAAGCTGCTGGACCACAACCGGGCCGACTGGACGCTTCTGCAGCAGGCCCGGACGGCGCGCGACGCGGAGCTGGCGGGCGCGATCACCGAGCGGATGGCCAGCCGCCGCCGCAAGATGGCCGCGCTGACCGAGGAGCTCTGCCTGCGGACGGGCCGGATCATCCCGCTGATGCGGAAGCTGCGGTCGATGAGCCGCAAGATGATGGAGCTCGAGCAGGCGCTCAAGGGCGCGGGGCGACGGGCGCGCGGCGTGAGCGCGGTGGGCGCGGCGCCGATGGACGAGGACGAGGTCTCCGCCATGCGCGACGAGCTGGAAGGCCTGCGGACGATGGTGATGGAGGAGCCGTCTGAGCTGGCGGCCCGCACCAAGTCGATCGACACGGTCTTCTGGGAGTACGAGCAGGGGAAGCGCGACCTGTCGGGCGGCAACCTGCGGCTGGTGGTGAGCATCGCCAAGAAGTATCGCAACCGCGGGCTCTCGTTCCTGGACCTGATCCAGGAGGGGAACACGGGGCTGATGCGCGCGGTGGACAAGTACGAGTACAAGCGCGGCTACAAGTTCAGCACCTACGCGACGTGGTGGGTGCGCCAGGCGATCACGCGCTCGATCGCCGACCACGCCCGGACGATCCGCGTGC
Organism: Phycisphaerales bacterium; assembly: GCA_035626935.1. Taxonomy (GTDB): domain Bacteria; phylum Planctomycetota; class Phycisphaerae; order Phycisphaerales; family UBA1924; genus JAJTGZ01. Next base: position 1,317 of record DASPMT010000449.1, read on the forward strand.
CGGTGCACATGATCGAGACGACCTGCCGGCTGCGCCAGATCCAGAAGGAGCTGTTCCAGCGCACCGGCCTTGAGCCGACGGTCCCGCAGCTGGCCGAGGCGGCGAGCATGACGGTGGCCGAGGTGATGCGCGTGCTGAAGACCGCCAAGGCGCCCACGAGCCTTGACAAGCCGGTCGGCGAGACCGAGGACAGCTTCTACGGCGACTTCGTCGAGGATGCGCGGTGCGAGGCGCCGCCCGAGGCGGCCACCAGCGGCACGCTCAAGCACCGCATCGAACAGGTGCTCAAGAGCCTGACCTACCGCGAGCGCGAGATCCTGAAGCTGCGGTACGGCATCGGCGACGGGTACACCTACACGCTGGAGGAGGTCGGCAAGATCTTCAAGGTGACGCGCGAGCGCGTCCGCCAGGTGGAGGCGAAGGCGATCCGCAAGCTGCAGCACCCGGTGCGCGCCAAGAAACTGATGGGGTTCCTCGAGGGTGAGTTGCCGCACGAGCTGCCGACCCCGGTTGCCGGAGGTGGAGGCGGTGGGGGCGGCTTTGCGAACGGCGCGGCCCAGCGGAGCATCGGAGACGTCGGCGCACGGCGGGAAGGCCCGTCGGGCGGCGCTTACGAGCCGGCGATGGCCGACGACGACCTGAGCCTTGGCGCCTTTGAGGACGGCGAGCTGGTCTGATCATTTTGTGATCCACCCCCGTTCACGACCGGGCCTTGCCCGGTCGTTTCTTTGTTGCGTTGCGGAGCGGGCGCGACGCAGGGACGGGGGGCCTCGTACGCTGAGCGCATGGCACGAAAGGGTGCGCATCGGATCGCTGCCGAAGGCGAGGGGCGGGTCGCGCCGCCGGAGCTTGTTCGTTTCGTGCGGGACGGGCTCTCGCGCCGGGCGAACCCGAAGACCGCCGCGGGGATGGCCGCGTACATGAAGACCACGCAGCCTTTCTTTGGCGTGATGAACGCCCCCCGTCGGGAGTTGATGCGGGAGGCGTGGGTTCGGTTCGAGCCTTCAGATGCGCTTGCCTGGCGTCACGGGGTGAAGGCGCTGTTTGACGCGGGTAGGGGAGGAAGCGAACCTGCTGAGAACGACGTGCCTTCGCGGAGGGACTCTCGGATGCGTCCGCTCCGTTGGCACGGTGAGCGCGAGTTCTTTTACATGGCGTGCGAGTACGCTGAACGCGGCGGGCGCGCCGGGCACCACCGTGCCGCGGCGCTCCCGCTGTTCAAGGGGATGATCGAGCAGGCCGGTTGGTGGGACGTCGTCGACTGGGTCGCCGGGAAGATGATCGGCGGACCGGGCGGCGCGTTCGACACCGACCCGGAGAAGGTCGGCGTCGTGATGGAGCGGTGGATTGACGACAAGGACTTGTGGGTACGGCGAGCGGCGGTGATCAGCCAGCTTCACCGCAAGGAGCGAACGGACCTGGGGATGCTGGCCCGGTTCTGCCTGGCGCGGGCGCACGAAACGGACTTTTTCATGCGGAAGGCGATCGGTTGGGCCCTGCGTCAGCACGCGCGGACCGACCCCGAGTGGGTCCGGTCGTTTCTCAGGAAGCACGACGCCAGGCTTTCGCCTTTGACCGTTCGCGAGGCCTCCAAGCATCTGTGAACAACCCAGAGCCAACGCGAACGGCGTTTAAGCTGAGTCTTTGAGCGGAAGGTTCGAGGTCGCGTCGTTAGCTCCGGTTCACAAGCCAGAAGCCGACGGCCAGCAGAACGAGGCCCGCTGCCCGCGCCGCCGTAAGAGGATTAACCTGTTCGCGCAGGAAGCCGGTGTGGTCGAAAGCGACCGACGCGATCACCTGCCCGACGAGCAGGGCGGTGATGAGCCCGAGGTAACCGAGGTCCTTGACGGCCACGGCGGAGACGGCAACGAGCGCGGCGCCGCAGAGACCACCGGTCCACGCCCACCACGGGAGGGCCGTTGCGCGCTCAGCGGTCGGGAGCGGGGGGCGGGCGACGGCGACCACCAGCACCATCGCGAGCGTCCCTCCGCAGAAGCTGATCAGCGTCGCCCAGAGCGCCGAGCCAAGGCCTTGGCCGCAGCGAGCGTTGATCCCGGCCTGCAGCGGGAAGAGGGTGCCGGCGGCGACGGTGAGCAGCAGCAGCAAGTACTTCATGCCGCGAGGGTACGTAGAGACCTGGGTTGCCAAGTCGGCTGTTCCATCCCCCGTGTTCGGGGGAGGGGCGTTCTTCTCTATGGCCTATGGACCTGCATGAGGATTGCTGAATCGGGGTCTTGGTTGCATCAGCGCGCTCGTGTCTCCGTAGAGGAAAGCCGTTCGAGCGGGCGCCATGAAGCGTCTGAATCGGACACCCCGGAGACTGTGTTCCTCTCCGCGGCGGGCGTGTGTGGCCCGGTTGTGTGTTCGCCGGCGCGTGCGTCGGCAAGTTGAGGAGTGAGAGACATGCGTAAGGCTGTTCTGTTTGTTCTGGCGTGCGTCGGCGGCGCTGCGGCCGCTTCGGCGCAGACGTACTCGTTTGAGATGCGCCTGATCCCCGACGGCGCCCCCGGCGCTCCGACCGGGATGGGCACGGAGTACGGCATCGGCAACCCCACGGCCGTCAGCGCGACCCGGATCGGCTTCTGGCTGCAGGCGCGCGTCGCGCAGACCGTGAACCAGAACTGGGGCATCGGCCGTTTCTCCGCGCCATCGGCGGCGCAGGGTGGCGGAACGTCGTTCATCCGGGTGAGCGATCCGCTAAACCAGATGGCGATCAGCCGTGGAACGGTGGACTCAGCTGGCACGCTCTTCGGGCGCGGCCCCGGCTACCGCAACATGCAGGCGACCAACAACAACAGCAACACCGGCAATGCCGGGCCGCTGTTTGAGAACGGTCAACTCGACGCTTCGGGTCCCGAGGGTGCCGCTGCACAGATCACCGGCATCGACGCCTACCTCGGCGGCTCGCGCCAGGGTTCGATTAATCCGTGGGGCATCAACGGCGGCACCGGCGGCGTTGCCTGGCCGAGCGACGGTACATTCGCTCCGTGGGCGAACCTTTACCGGGTCTGGATCGACATCTTCGACTCCACGCCGCGGGAAGTCACTATCGACGCGCGAGGCCTGCTCAATGGCACGGTGCAGACGCAGAACTTCGGTGGCTTCTGGCCGATGCAGACCAACGTGCCTGCGGGCCAGGTCGCGTCGTCGATCTACACGCTGACGACGTCGGAGTTCAGCTTCAGCATCGTGCCCACGCCGAGCACGGCGGCGGTGCTCGGGCTGGGTGCGCTCGCGGCGGCTCGTCGGCGACGCTGATCTCGGAGCCACCGTTGAGCAAGAGGACGCGGCGGGCCTAGCGCTCGCCTTTTTATTGGCGGCGCGTGAACCACCCCCTTTAGGGGGACCGCGAGGGATCCCTCAGCGGCGCGATTCCCCGCATCCACGCGAGCCGCCCGCAAGGTGCGCAACGCCCGCCGCTCCCTCAACGCGCCGAGGCCTAGGACGGTCCATTCCATGCTGGGCTGTTATGTGCCGCGGTCCTCTTCTGCGCGCCGGCCCGCGTCGCGTGTGCCGGCAAGGAGCTGAGCGTGCGGAAAGCTGCGCCGTCGTTCCGCCAAAGAGATGCGTGGGCAGCGGTTCGGACGTCCGGGGCCGTTAGACCTGAACACTGGCAGGCAGCGGGCTGCTAGGGGCGGCGCGGAGCGAGTTGCTGGCGCCAGCGCTTGGGGAATAAACCAAAGGGATGAGCGAGCAATACACGTGTTAACTCACTCGCAATGTTCATTCTGAGATCATGCACAGGTGCTGCGGACGATTATCCCTCATGTGAAATAACTGTTGTGGATAATTTCTTCTTTGTCGAAACGCAGTTAAGTTGGTCGCATGGAAGCGACACTCGTGCCGTCGGACTTCGCCGCTGCCACCCCTTCGAGTTCATCCGGTCGCCGAGCTTCCCGGCGCCGCCGCTGGGCCCTCTTCTCATCGCTCGCGGCGCTGCTGCTTGCGATCGGCGTTCCGCCGCTGGTAGGCGGGCTGTCGAACCCGATCGAGTTCAACCAGAAGTTGATCGAGACGCTCGAGCGATCGCACGGCGTGCGGTCCGACTCCGGTCCGCTCAACGCTTTTGCGCGCAGCTGGTCGACGGGGTGGATCGCGTTGACTGGCGGGGGCGTGCGCCGGCCGGCGAAGTTTGACGACACCGCCGGGATGGTCTCGTTCGTCTACTCATGGCTGCCGGCGACGGCGACGGTCTATCCGACTGAAGGCTTCTACTACTACAAGCTCCGTGACGCCGACGGCGCCGAGGTGTGGGGGAACCTGCGGGTGGCGGAGCTCGACAGCGGCCGTCTGGGGTTTGCGTATTTCCATCCCGGGTCGGAGCAACTGCACACCGGCGTCTACGAGGACGGCAAGCAGATCGGCGTCCGCAAGGTGGGCGACTTCACCTGGGACGTTACGATGGCGGGGAAGACGGTTCGGTTCGTCGTTGCGCACGCGATCGCCGACGCCAAAGCGAACATCCGGCTCACCGCCGACGAGACGCTGGCCGGGCCGGTGTTCGACGAGTCGGGCGTGCGCCTCCTGCTGCTGTTCAACACACGGCTGAACGCGTTCTACTTCGTGCTCGACGAGAGGGCGGGAGTCACCGAGTCGTTCGAGACCGTTGCGCCCGGTGTGCTGCTGGGGCGTCGAACCGCGTTCGCGTTCTACGACGACCGCGAGCTTGACCGACGGCTGCTGATGGGCGTCAGCCTCGAGAACATCAAGGTGAACAACTACTTCGACGGGCCCGGCGATCAGGTGCCGTACTGGCCGGAGCTGCGCCCGATGATCCACCTTGCCTATCCGCACACGCTCAAGGGCGCGGGGATCGATGAGCACGGTGTGATGCTGGGGATCAAGGAGTGGGCGCGGATCGCGGTCTCGCCGTACATCCGATACGCCGACCTGAGTGAGATCACCGAGCGGGTCCGGGAGCACGGCGGCGTGTCCGACGCGTCGGTCCGTTCGGTGGCGCTGACAAAGGAGTGGTGGAACTCCCATTCGTGGCTCGCGAACGTGATCTCCGACCTAACGGCCGAGGGGAAAACGCTCGCGGGGGTTCCCACGTGCGGCATGGCGATCCCCACGCTGCCCGGCCCGGACGGAAGGCCGTTGTCGGCGGAGCTCGCCGAGCGCATCGCGCCCCTGGGGCTCCGGACGCGGGCGGCGGATGGGACAGCGCAAGACGCCGGTGCGCCCGGCACGCTCGGCGCGCAGCCGCGGCCTTCAGCGACGGTTCCGTAACCGCCCGATGTTCGGGCGGTGGTGTGTGGGTCGGCTTCATAGGAGACTTGAAATGAAGAACAGAGTAAGTCCCGGCAGTTCCGCGAGAGGGTCGTTAACGCTTCCGTTTCTGCTCGTCCTGGCCGCGGCCGCACCGGGTGGGGCGGCGCTGTGCCTGACGTGCAACGAGAGCTCTTACTTCGATGAGACGTACACCGCGCAGCCCGCCGGGAGCTCGACCGCCGTATCGGCCGCGGCCGAGGACGACGAAGTGGCGGGCACGCACGACGGTACGACCACTACGCACAGCAGCAACACCGACAATCACACCACCCCCAGCAACACTCACGCGACGACAACCGTCACGCACAACCAGTGGTCCAACCATCACAAGACGACGAGCGTCACCCACAAGGTGCCGTCGGACGACCACCAGGCATCGACGAAGACCATCCGGGGCGGGGACGGGACGCACGACGGCCGGTACTACACCCACACGCCGCTGAGCAACTACCACCGCACCGGCACCGACACCACGCCCTGGCTCGACGGTCCGAGCTGGCACAACCCGGTGAGCGACACCCATTACGTGGGAACGGACTACCACCAGTCCTCAACGAACACGCACAAGGCGAACACCGACAACCACAACGTCACGTCGACGACGCACAAGGTCAATTCCGTCAAGCACAACTCCAGCAGCGACACGCACTACACCTCGACCATCGTCCACAAGTCAAACTCGGACTTCCTGGTTCCCGCAACGCCGGGCGGAACGCCCGAGGGGATGCCCGAGTTCCCCATGTCATCGATCCAGGACCTGCCGGCCTACGAGGGCGACCCTGACGAGGAATACTCCTACGCGCCGTACGAGCCCTGAGTCTCTGCTCTACCGGTAAAGCGACCCGTACCGCCCCGCGCCGCCACTGCGCGGGGCGGTTTTCTTGTCGGCGCCGCGCGGCGTCGCCCTCCGGTAGCGGGTTCCGTTGGGTCCCCCTATGCTGCGGACTTCGCAGGAATAAGGACAAAGAACATGGCAGCGACCGGATCAGCAGCGACGGCGGGTACAGCGGCGGTGGCGGACAAACAGGCCGCTCTGGCACGAGGGCTCGAGGGCGTGATCGGCGGCCAGACAGCCGTCTGCTCCATCGAGCAGGACAAGCTCATCTACCGCGGATACGAGATCCATGATCTGGCCGCAAACGCGACGTTCGAGCAGGTTGCCTTCCTGCTGCTTGAAGGACGCAAGCCGTCCGCCGAAGACCTCAAGCGGTTCACCGGGGAGGTCGTGGCCGACCGGCACCTGCACGCCGACGTCACGTCGTTCATCGAGAGCAGCGCCGGGTGGCTCGCCAGCGGGCGCGCCGTGCCGATGGACGTCCTGCGCACGGCCGTCAGCATCCTGGGGCACACCGACCCCGATTGCCAGGACAACTCGCCGGCGGCCAACCTCCGCAAGTCCAAGCGGCTGCTTGCGAAGATCCCGACGATCGTCGGGCACATGCAGAACGTGATCGACGGCCGGCCCGTGGTGCAGCCCGACGCCTCGCTCGGGCACGCGGCCAACCTCTTGTACATGATGACCGGCCGCAAGCCGACCGCCGACGAGGCGAAGGTGATGGACGTCAGCCTGATCCTGTACGCCGAGCACGAGTTCAACGCCAGCACGTTCACCTGCCGCGTCATCGCGGGCACGCTGAGCGACATGTACGGCGCGGTCTGCGGCGGTATCGCGGCTCTCAAGGGCCCGCTCCACGGCGGCGCCAACGAGATGGCGATGGAGATGCTCAAGGAGATCTACAAGGACGTCGGCGAGGCGGGCATCGGCACGCCGAAGGTCGATGAGTGGATGGAGCGTGCCTTCACCTCCAAGCGCAAGCTGATGGGGTTCGGCCATCGCGTGTACAAGAACGGCGACCATCGCGCCGGCATCCTGCACGGGCTGGGCAAGAAGATGGCCGCGACGCTGCCGGGGACGTTCGGCGGGCTGGCGGCGCCCAAGTGGTTTGAGCTTGGGGAGCAGGTGCAGAAGATCATGCTGACGAAGAAGAACATCCACCCCAACGTGGACTTCCCGTGCGGCATGACGTACTTCACGATGAAGATCCCGGTGCCGCAGTACACCCCGATCTTCGTCGCCGCGCGCATCACCGGGTGGTGCGCCCACATCAGCGAGCAGCACGCCGACAACCGGCTGATCCGGCCGCTGAGCATTTACACCGGTCCGGCGGAGCGGCCGTGGAACGGATGAGCAATTGTCCGAACGTTCCCCATCCCGTGCTTAAGGTGTTTGCAGGGCGTGGGGGATTCGGCCTAGTGGCATGCGCGGAATGGGCGGCCGCGGCCGGCTTTCCGCGGGAATAAGTGACTCCTCATTCGGTGACTGTCGTATGGACCTCGGTAAAGGGTGTGTCCTGTGACCGTTCTTTGTCCATTTCCAGAAAGGAACCGCATGACCTCCCGTCCCACCTCTTTGACCAGCCCTGCATTGCTCGCCGCGGCGATCGCTTCCGTGGCAGGCACCGCGGCTCATGCACAGCAGTACACCGCGACGCTCTTTGCAGAGCCCGTGTCCTTCGAGGTCTTCGTCCACGGAGCCGGCGGCGGCCGCCAGGTCGGCTCGGCGCTGAGCGAAACCACAATGGGCGGTGCGCATGCCACGCTCTGGATGGGTCCGGGCTCCACACCGATCGACCTTCACCCGGCCGGGCGCGACGGCTCGACCGCGTACGGGTGCGGCGGCCAGCAGCAGGTCGGTGTCGCGTATCTTGAGGCCGACACGCAGGCCATTCTCTGGACCGGCACGGCGGCTTCTGCCGTCGTCCTCAACCCACCCGGCTTCAGCTTCGCCGCGGCCTACCGCACCGACGGCACGACGCAGGTCGGGGCCGGGCGCGGACCGGGCACGGGACGCGGCCCTCACGCCTTGTCGTGGGCGGGCACCGCGGAATCGGTCGTCGACCTTCACCCGGACGGCTACATCAGTTCGCTTGCGTTCGATGTCGAGGGCTCGCTGATCGTCGGCGCGGCGATCGACTCGTTCGATTTCCGCAACGCCGGCTACTGGACGGCGCGCGACGCGGCGTCCTGGGTGCCGCTGCACCCGGAGTTCGGCTTTGACGAGACCAGCGCCGACGCGGTGGGGGGCGGGCAGATCGCCGGCAGCGGCAGCGGAGAACTGACCGCCGGGGCCACGCACGCGCTGCTCTGGACCGAAAACGGCGGGACGCTCACCGACCTGCACCCGGCGGGCGCCACAGCGTCGTTCGTATTCGCCGTCCGCGGCGGCGTTCAGGGCGGCTCGATCATCACGGATTTCGACGGCTCGGAGCACGCGGCGGTCTGGACGGGAACAGCCGAGTCGATGGTCGACCTCCACGACCTCATCCCCGACGGCCCGTGGTCGACCTCGCGAGTCACCTCGGTCGACAGCGACGGCTCGCTCTACGGGTACGCGGCCAACGGCGGGTTCGTGCAGGGCGTGCGTTGGACCCCGCCGGCCACGGTGTGCGGGCCCGCGGACGTCGGCGGCACGGGCGGCGTGCCGGGGCCCGACGGGCGGCTTGACAACAACGACTTTGTCGTGTTCATCGACATGTTCTTCGCCCAGTCCGCCGTCGCCGACATGGGCAGCACCGGCGGCGTGCCCGGCCCCGACGGCCAGTGGAACAACAACGACTTCGTCGTGTTCATCGACCGGTTCTTCGCCGGCTGCTGAGGCCGTCTTGCGGTCCGGCGGGCGCGGTGGTGCCGCGTCCGCCGGCGCGTAGAATGCGCCGATGGCGAGCGAGCGCCGCAAGCTGCACCCGGCCCTTGAGCACCTGGTCGACACCGGGCGAGGGTATTTCGGACGCATGCGGATGAAGGCGCTCTCGATCGCGGTGGGCATTGCGCTGGCCGCGACGGCGCTGGTGCTGTGGACGCCGCTGGGATGGGTGCCGGTGGTGGGGATCGCGGTCTGGGCGGCGGTCGTGGCGGTCAACCGCACCGGCCACCGGTTGACCGAGCCGGTCTGCTACCACTGCGGTAAGGAACTCAAGGGGTTGCCCGACGGCGAGCACGGCATCCTCTGCCCGGGGTGCGGGGCGCTGCATCAAGGGCGGCGCATGGCCCTTGGCAACCGCCCT
>DASPMT010000450.1:0-2803 GCA_035626935.1 Phycisphaerales bacterium
CCGGCCGGAGGACCCGAGCGCGTCCGACGGTGAGATCCACACGCATTACCACCACCCGAACGAGACGACGGGCGACCGGTTCGAGTTCGTCCACAGCGCCACGATCACCTGGGACGGCCGCTACATGACCGTGCAGGACGAGACGGGCGGCGGCGGCACCGCCGAGTGCGACGGATCGGCGCCGGAGGGCACTCCGCCGGGGGCCACCTCGGACGGCTTCACGTACATCTACGAGCGCGTCGACCCGGGTGAGCCCGCGCCGCCGCCGTTGTCGAGGTACATGATCCCCCGCCCGCAGGGCGCGGAGATCTGCGTGTCGCACAACGGCAACGTGATCCCGACCATGACGGGCTACTACCAGACACAGGCGTTCTACCAGGGTGGCAACACCGTGCTCGACTTCACGGACCCGACGCGCCCGCGCGAGATCGCGTTCTCGGATCCCACCGGAGACGCGATCGGGGACGCCGACTCCTGGTCGACGTACTGGTACAACGACCACATCTACGCCAACGGCGGACTGGACCGCCGTGGGCCGACTCGTAACCGCGGCCTCGACGTCTTCCGGCTCGCGGACGAGGACGGCGACTTCTTCCGCACGCGGAAGTTCCACCACCTCAACCCGCAGACCCAGGAGGTCGAGCAGACGGTGGGCGACGACGGGAGCAACAACAACCCGACGCGCCAGCCCGGCGACGGGATCCAGTAGCCCGAAAGCAGCTGCGGCCCGGCGCCGCCGCCCTTGCGCGGCGGCGCCTGGTCGTGGACCACCGCGGGTCGCGCTCGGCGCGATGGGGTGCCGCGCTCGCTGCTGGACACCACGCCATCGACTACCGCTTCCGTCTACGAACGAGCGTCACGAGAGCATCCGCGAGACGCCTGCTGCGGACGGAGGCTGTCGCACAAACGGGTCTGTCCGGCCGGGTTACGAGCATTCCGGCATGGCGCAGAACTTCATAGAAGGCCGCCGTGAGCAGCGATTTTTGTTGCCGCCGGACGTGCGGGAGTGGCTGCCGGCCGATCACCTGGCGTGGTTTGTGATCGACGCCGTCGCTGAGATGGACCTGTCGGACTTCTATGCCGCCTATCGCGCCGATGGTCACGGGCGGGCGGCGTATGAGCCGTCGCTGATGGTGGCGCTGGTGCTGTACGCGTTTGCGACCCGGCAGCGGTCGTCGCGGGCGATCGAGCGTCATTGTCGCCAGGACGTGGCCTACCGGGTGATCACCGGCAATCTGATTCCCGATCACGCGACGATCGCGCGGTTCATCTGCCGGCACGAGCGGGCATTGGCCGGCCTGTTCGGCGACGTGCTCCGGCTGTGCGATCGGGCGGGGTTGGTGAAGCCGGGCGTGGTGTCGATTGACGGCACGCGGATCGCGGGCAACGCCAGCCCGGAGGTCAACCATGAGTTCGACCGGATCGCCGGGGAGATCCTCGCCGAGGTCAGGGCGACCGACGAGGCCGAGGACGAGCTCTACGGCGAGGCGCGCGGCGATGATATGCCCGAACAGCTGCGCACGCCGGAGGGCCGACGCGAGTTCTTCCGCCAGGCCAGCAAGCGGCTGCGGAACGATGATCGCGACGCCGAGCAAATGGGCGAGGAGCGCGAGGCGCAGGCGTCCGAGGAGGTGCCGCTCGAACTCGACGCGGAGCGGATCGTGGCACGCACGCAGGGGCGGGAGGGCTGGTTGCGCGAGGGCAAGCGCCAGCTCGAGCAGCACCGTTGGTGCCACCCGGATCCGATCCCCCGCTCGCGGCACGAGCGGCTGCTTCTGGCAGCGGAGCGGCTCGAGGCCGAGCTTGACGTCGAGCGCCGCGCTAATGAGGCCTATGAGCATTACCGGGCGACTGCGCGCGACCGGCTGGGTCGGCGACCGGGCGGCAGGACGGACCCGCACCGGCCGCCCGACGTGCCGGCCGGGAAGGTGAATACCACGGACCCCGACTCGCGCTCGATTCCGATCGGGTTCGGGTTCGTGCAGGGCTACAACGCCCAGGCCGCGGTCAACGAGCAGCAGATCGTGCTGGCCGCGGAGATCACCAACAGCTCGACCGACTTCTCGCAGCTGGACCCGATGGTCACCGCCACCCTGGACGAGCTGCAGCGAGCGGGCATCGATGAACTCCCGCAGGCGGTGGCGGCCGACGCCGGCTACTGGAACGAGCAGCACATGGACGAGGTGGTCGCTCACAAGCACATCCCGGTGCTGATCCCACCCGACAAGGGCAGCCGCGGCACGCCCAGACCCGGATGGACGGGCGGGCGCTACGAATGGATGCGACGCCTGCTCGCAACCGAGCACGGCCGGCGGCTGTACCGAACCCGCAAACGAACCGTCGAACCACTGTTCGGCAACACCAAACACAACAACGGCGTCTACAGGTTTCACCGCCGAGGCAGGACCAAGGTGCGCACCGAGTGGCGACTGCTGATGACAACCCACAACCTGACCAAGGTGCACCGCCATCAGCTCGCGGCCGTCGGGGCCTAAACAGCCCCCACCGCGGTCACCCCGTCGAGCACGACGACCCACAGTCCTGGCGCCCCATCAGCCGCCGGCCAACCGACGCCATCCTTCCACGGTTTGAGCAACAGCCTCCGTCCCGAGCGAGAGCCTGCGAGGCCGGGCTTCGGACGACCGCTGGGTCCATCAGAGCGGGAGCCGCGTCCCTGTTAGCGCCCCTCACCGGCACACAGCACCGAACCAGTCTTACGGCACATCCCGCTGCGGCTGCTGCTCGAGGCCGTCGGACAGTCAAGTCGCGTTTCGTGGGCAAAGGCTGCTCCTGACAGCTACGA
>DASPMT010000451.1:0-2602 GCA_035626935.1 Phycisphaerales bacterium
GCGGCATGGGCGCGACGGCGATCGCCGTCGATCCCGCCAATCCGCAGCACGTGGTCGCGGCGTTCGCGGGTCAGTTCGGATTCGGCAACGACCTCTGGGTGACCACCGACGGCGGCGCCAACTGGGAGGAGCGCTCGACCGGGCTGCCCAACAACATCATCTGGGACATCGCCTTCGCGCCGGGCGCACTTTACGTCTCGGGCGGGCAGGACTTCGGCGGCCAGTTTGTCGGGCTCTACCGCAGCACCAACGACGGTTTGAGCTGGGACGAACTGAGCGCTTCGTGGCCCAGCCGGTCGGTGACATCGGTCGCCGTCACCCCCGGGAACCCGCAACGGATCTACGTCGGCACGCAGCGCGCCGGGCTGGGGATCTCCACCGACGGCGGCGCGAACTGGACCTTCAGCGCCGGCGGCACGGGCCAGTTCCCCGTCAACGATGTGGCGTTCGTGCCCGGCCAGCCCAGCAGCCTCTTCCTTGCGCTCGGCTCGGTGGCGGTGCTGCGCAGCAGCGACTCCGGCGCGAGCTTCACGCCCGCGGCGTCGGGGATCAACCGGTTGAACGTGACCTCGATCGCGGTGAACCCGCTCAACGGCGCGGAGATCGCCATCGCCTTCGCCGGCGACAACGACGGCGGTATCTTCCGCTCCACTGATGCGGGCCAGACATGGGTGTTCGAGCAGAACGCGCCGCTGCCGCGCTGGCAGTACCTGACGTACGGCCCGACCGGCGTGCTCTACGCGACCCACGACGGGCCGCTGGGGCGCGGTGACGACGGCGTGTGGGTGCGTCAGCCCGACGGCACGTGGCAGCACATCGGTCCGGGCGGTCCCGACCGGCTCAACAACGAAGGGAAGGCGATCGCCGTGAGCACCGACTCGCCGCCGGCCATCCTCTTTGGCGGGCGCGAAGGGTTCTTCGACGGCCAGGATGCGGCGCTGTGGACCTACAACCGCGCCCAGAGCGGCCAGTGGGAGAAGTCGTACGAGAGCATCGTGCAGAGCGAGATCTTCTCATCGCTCATGTGGCTCGGCGGCGGCGACGGCCCCGAAGCGGTGGCGTCGCTGATCAATTTCGGGCAGGAGCTTGGCGCGGCCGGCGGCATCTTCCGCTCGACCGACGGCGGCGCTTCGTGGGCGCGATCGGAGAACGGGTACCCGGCGGGGTGGCACGCGTGGACGCTCTCGTCGCGTCCCTCCGCGCCCGACATACTTTACACTTCGGCCACGCAGTCGACGTTCTCGACGATCGGCAACCGGATCTTCAAGTCGGTCGACGGCGGCGTCAACTGGACCGACCAATCCAACGGCGCCGACATCCCACCCTTCCGCCAGATGATCGTTGACCCGCTGCAGGCGGGTGTGGTCTACGGCGTGGACCTGTTCACCGGCAGCGTGTTGCGCTCGACCGACGACGGCGCCACCTTCCTGCCCTTCAGCGACGGCCTGATCGGACAGGGCGGCGGCGGGGCGCTGGCCTACGGCGGGACGATCCGCAAGCTCTACTACGGCAGCACCGCGGGCGCGTTCGCCACGCCGCTCGAACCGGTCGGGTGCGCTGCCGATGTCGGGACCGTCGGCGGCGTGCCGGGCCAGGACGGCGCCCTGGACAACAACGACTTCGTCGTCTTCATCGACTACTTCTTCGCGCAGAACGCGCTGGCCGACCGCGGCACGACCGGAGGCGTCCCCGGCGCCGATGGCCAGTGGAACAACAACGATTTCGTCGTCTTCATCGATCAGTTCTTCGCGGGGTGCCCTCAGTAAGAGCCGCGCGGCTCACCCACAAACGGCCCGGGCATCGCCCGGGCCGTTTTCATTCAGCGTCCGTTGGGCGAGTTGGGCACGCACCAGAACCGGTTGGCCGTCGGGGCATCGCGCAGCGCGTAGAAGTCGATCTGCGGGAGGACCACCGTCGAGCCGTCGACGACCGCGCACGTCACGGCCGTGCCGTGGTGGCCCGGGACCACCTCGCGCGGGAAGCTGGCGCCGTCGTTGTACGGCGGGCCGAACTCCGGGTGCTCGTTCCCGTCCCACAGGATCACGGCGTCGCCCTGGAGCTGACCGACGCGCAGCGGCGCAGGGAACCGCCCGTAGCCGACCACCGCACCGTTCATGATGTACGACGTCATCCGCGCGGTGCCCTCGAAGGGCCCCTTGTGACTCGGGCACCGGTACGTCCGCTCGCTCTCGACGTACGGCCACAGCGCGCCGGTCTGGCGGTCCGAGGGCACGCAATCCTGCGTGACCACGCCCGGTCCGTACAACCAGCCCTTGACCGAGGCGACCGAGCCCCAGTTCGGGTAGGGCAGACTCTCGCGGAAGTCGTTGCAGTAGATGTTGAGCGACATCGCGATGTTGTGCATGTCCCCCAGGCAGTCAGTCTGGCGCGCCGATGCGCGGGCGCTGGAGAGCGCGGGGAAGAGGATCGCCAGAAGAATGGCGATGACGGCGATCGCCACCAGAAGCTCAACCAAGGTGAACGCGGACGGACGGACAGCGCTTCGCGCAGGCATGTGCGGCTCCCTTCGGTCGACGGGGTGTTGTCGCGGGTGAGTGCCTCCCGCCGGTCCAGCCCCGCCGCGGTTGGACCGCGCGCGGCC
>DASPMT010000452.1:0-9222 GCA_035626935.1 Phycisphaerales bacterium
GCTCCGCGCAACGGTCACGCTCCGGTGGGAGTCGGTCGACCAGGTGCTGCGCCACCACGGCGGGCGGGCGCTGGGCGACCCCGGCACACCCGCCACCGGCGCGTGGCACCTCCGTCACATCGTGGAGCTCTTCCGCGAGCACGCGCGGGTCATGCGAGGCGATCCGGACGCCGACGTCCGCCCGATCCCCTCAACTCCGTGTGCGATGCGTGACGCACTTCTCTCGGACATCGACGACTTCATCGGCTGGGCGCGGAACCAGCCGGACGGGCTCGCGTCGCGCCCCGTCACGTACGGAGAGACCATGCCTCTGCTGGAGATGCTCGCGGGCACGGCCCAGCACATCACCTGGCACGCCGCAGCCGTTCATTACTGGGCGAAGTGGCGGGCGCCGACCGGCTGATCGCGGGTCGCGCGGGCCGGCGAGGGGCTCGGGCAAGGCCGTCCACCGGACTGACCCGAGCCGCCCTCGCCGGTCCGCCAGGCCGCGCTCACGCCGCTTGGTCAACGAGCTGACCGATGAGCGAGTTGCTGAAGCCGGCGCTGAGGCCGGCCGCTGCCGAGACGCTGCTGAGCAGGCTCTGGTTGAACGCGGCGGCGTCCTTGTAGATGCCGCTGAACAGCCCGGTGTTGCCGGACTGGACGATCGACATCAGGAACGAGCTGTCGAACGCGGTCTGCGAGAAGTCCACCGTGTCCATCGGGTCGCTGCCGCTGAAGAACGACAGGCTCTGCAGCGTGGCGGCCCTCGACTGCGCCATGAACGCCTTCATCAGCGACGTGCTGGCGGTCGGCGAGCTGAAGAACGCGTTGACTGACGACATGGTGAAGCTCCGAAAGCCCCCCGGACCGCGCGAGCGGGCCGGAGGAGGGAGGTGCAAAGCTGTCGGCTCAGCCCAAAAGGTTGAGGAGGTTCAAGCCGCTGCCGGTGCCGTTGCGGTTGAACTTGACGACGCGGGCCTCAAAGTCCGTGCCGCTGCTGGTAGACGCACCGATCGCCTTGCGGAACGCGAGGCTCATTGCCTTGGCGCCGCTGTTGCTGTCACTACCGTCGATTTTCACGATGCCGTTGCTACGGATTTCAAACTTGATCTCGCTGTTGCCGCTGCCGATTGAGCCGCGCACGACGTCGTCTTTCAACTCCAACCTGCCCGCCTGGCCGTTGAAGGAGACATCGAGTGTGCTGCCGTCGCCCGCCGTCACGGCGCCGCCGGCCGCCTGCATATCGCTGATCAGCAGCTTGGCGTTGTAGCGCCCGCGGTCGGAGCTCTTGCCGCTCCCGGTGAGCGAGAGCAGCGTGGCGGTCGACGTCGTCAGGACGGCGCTGAATAGGCTGCCCTCCTGGCTTGCCGGTGCTTCCTCCTCCGGCTCTTCCGGCTCAGCGGCCGGTTCAGCTTCGACCCGCCTGGCGCCGTCGAGCGAGCCGCCGAGCATCCGCTTGACCTGGTCAAACTCGGCCGAGGCGGTGTTGCCCTTGCTCGCGTCGATCACAACGGCGCCGTCGGCGTCGATCTCGAACGTGTAGGTGCCGCTGCCGCCCACGACGGTGCCCAACAGCTTGTTGCCGTCCTGTTTGATCGAACCGTTGATGTCGAGCACCTTGAACTCGAACGTGCCGTCGCCGTTGTCGCCAAAGCCGCCGCCGGCGTCGAGCACTACTTTTTCGAGCGCCTCCAAGACGGGCTGGAAGTCGGCCGGATCCGGCGGCTCTTCCGCCGCCGGTGCCTCCTCAACCGATTCTTCTTCCTCGATGACGTCGGAGCCCGTGACGCCCGCGCCGCTCCACTGGTACTTCCTGTAGCCGGCACCGGTCGAGGGCCCGCTGACCTTGGAGTTGTTGTTCTGGAAGGAGCCGGGGTCGCTGGACTCAGACTTCTTCTCCAGCGACTTGAGGATGTCGGCAGCCTTCTCGTACGAGCCGCGGACGCGGTTCGAGTCGGACTCCTGCTGGCCCTTTTTGTTCTTCAGGAACGTGGCCGCGGCAGCGCTGTAAAGGCCCTTGAGCGGGTTGATGCCCCCGCCTCCGCTGAAGTCATCCTTCCTGGTCACGCCCAGGGCCGACAGCACCTGCGCCTGGTTGCGGGCGAGGATGGTGTTGCGGGCCGAGCTGTCAAGCTGCAGGGCGTTGCGGGACTGGCTGCCGGTCGAGTTGGACGAAAGGCCGTTCATGCTGCTCATCGTGGATGCTCCTCCGTTGAACAACCGTGCGATACGCGCCGGTGCGCCTGCAACAACACACCCCCGAATCCACGTGAAGCTGTAACGCCTGCGCGGAACGACGCCCTACCGCAACAGATTGACGCCGGATCGGCGGATAACGGTGATGCCGGGCTGCAACACGCCGGAAGTCCAGCCAGCACCCGTACACAGAATGAAAAGCACTAAATTCCCGCGCAGCGCCGCCGTTTTCTCATTCAACTGCCGTTAACGGGCTTGTATGCCGCTTTTCAATGAGCTATACCTGAGAACCTCCTCATGTATCAGCGCGTGGTTTACATCTCCGTCCGTCCGGTGCGGGTATCGGACTCCATCGTGCGCCAGGAAATCGTCGGCCCCTCCATCGAACGCAACGCGGCGGCGGGGGTTACCGGTTGCTTGTGGCACGACTCGGTGAACTTCCTGCAGGTGCTCGAGGGCCCGCTCGAGGCTACTTGGGCGGTGATGGCTCGCATCCGCGTCGACCACCGCCATTACAGCGTCAATGTCATCGCCGATCACCCGGTGTCGACTCGCTCATTCCCGGACGCGCCGCTCAAGCACGTCGCCGGGCGAGCGAGCGACCAGGTGGGCAGGGTGCTCACCCAGGCGCTGGAACGGGCCGGCCCGATGGTGAGTGACCTGGTGCGAGCGACCGAGAAGATCGAGGGGATCCCCGAGAGCGACAGGGCCGACCCGTTGCGGCTGGCCCGTTGGCGCTGCCGCGCGCCGTGGATCGAACCCGCCATCGATGAACTGATCGCGGTGCGCGGCCTGTAACTGGCGGCGCCGGCCTCACACCGCGCGGATGCAGACGGTGTCGTTCTGACCGCCGAAGCCGGCGGAGTTGTTGAGGCAGACCTTGACGCCGCCGAGGGGGTTGAGGTCGCGGGCGACGTTGGGCACGTGGTCGAGGTCGCAGGCGGGGTCGGGGTGGTGCAGGTTGATCGTGGGCGGGACCCACCCGGTGCGGATCGACTGCACGCAGACGATCGTGCCCGCGGCCCCCGCCGCCTGGATCAGATGTCCGAGCATGCTCTTGACGCTCGAGAACGGGACGGTCGGGGCGAGCGGCCCGAAGACCGCCTTGACGGCGGCGGTCTCGAGCTTGTCGTTCTCCTTGGTGCCGGTGCCGTGAGCGCAGAAGTAGTGCACGCGCGAGCGAGCGCCTCCCTCGTCGGGCTCGCGCGGGTCGATGCCGGCTTGGCGGAGGGACGCCCGGATGCTCTCCTGCGCGCCGCGGTGCTCAGGGGCGATGTCGGTGATGCGGAAGGCGTCGGCCGTGCTGCCGTACCCGGCTACCTCGGCCAGCGCGGTTGCGCCGCGGGCGCTGGCGTGCTCCTCGCTCTCGAGCACGACCATCGCCGCGCCCTCCCCCATGACGAAGCCGTCGCGGGTGGCGTCGAACGGGCGGGCGGCTGTCGAAGGGTCGTCGCGGCGCTGGCTCATCGCGGTAAGACGGATAAACCCGGTCATGCCGAGCGGATGGATCATCGAGTGGGCGCCGCCGGCGAGCATGACGTCGGCGTCGCCCCGGCGGATGAGCTCCAGGGCCTCGCCGATCGCCTGCGTGCTGGCGGCGCAGGCGGTCATGCAGTTGCTCGCGGGCCCGCGGATCCCCAGGTCCCAGGCGACGTGACTCACCGTGAGATTGGGCTCCTGCTCGGTCTCGCATGCGACGGTCAGCCGCTGGAGCGCCGCCTCGGCGAACGGCCTGCCCTCAACTTTGCGCGTCTGTTCGCTCCAGCCCGCCAGGTGCGAGGCGGAGTAGTTGGCGAAGTCCATCGCCCCTTCACCGGCACCGAGGTAAATGCCGAACCGGCGCGGATTGAACGAGCCGCCGCGGTCGAGCCCCGCCTGCCGCACGGCCTGGCGGGCGGCGGCGATGGCGAATTTGGAGCTGAGGCTGGCGTCGGCGTGCCTCTCCGCCTCGTCGGCGGGCATGAAGTTCTTCAGGTCGAAGCCGGTGACCTGCGAGGCGAAGTTGGTGCGGAACGTCCGCGCGCCGAAGCGGGTCACCGGCCCCATGCCGCTGCGCCCCTTGAGGAGCGCATCCCACACCGTCTGGACGTCGTGGCCCAGCGGCGTGATCCACCCCATGCCCGTGATGACGACCTTTCCACTCATCGGTCTTCCGCCTTCCTTGCGCCGCTCAGTGAAGGTTCCCGTCGAAATCGTGCGCGCCCGGCTCGCCCGCCTCCTGCAAGCCCTTGATCTTGTCGGGGTTAAGCACGCGCACCAGGCCGTCCTTCATCAGGCGCCCGCCGAAGTTCAGGATCAGGCCGAGGTCGACGTCGGCCGCCTTGAGCTTGGCACGCAGCTGCAGCCGTTGCCACGAGTCGACCTCGCCCGGCTGGCTGAGGACCTCGACCAGGAAGCGACGGTCAACGTGCAGATCGGCGACCGTTGTGCCGACGGCGTGATCCTTATAGCGCACGGTGAACGGCGCATCGGCGGCGTAGGAGATGCCCTGCGTGTCGAACTCTCTCTTGAGCGCCGCGATGTAGACCGCCTTGTCATGCCCCTGCCCCATCGTCATATGAACGTCGCGGGCGCAGCCGATCACCTTGTGCGACACCGCGGTAAGCGCCGGGTCGAGCTCTGACAACGGCACGCCGCGCCGGTTCCCGCCACCGCCACCCGCGCCCCCGCCGTGGCCGGCACCGAATGAAGAAGGACCCGAACGCCTGCGGTCGTCGTACATGGAAGGCTCCTGTAGCTTGCTGCGGGCCGACAGAGGATCAACGCCTCGAACACACAACCCACGAAGGTTCGATTATTGGTCCCCCGTCCGTACCTGCCCGGTGACCCGCTCGTCAGGGGCCGATAGAACGGCCGCCGCGTTCTGTCCTCCCAGGCTCGATGTCGCCACCAGCACGTGCCGCAGCGTCGCCGCGCCGCCGGTCCCCGCCGCGCCCCTCAGCACCGGTCTGCCGGCGTTGATCCGCGCGGGCAAGCGCTGGTGCTTCACGCACAGGGCCCCGGCCGCGGCGAGCAGGCTGGCGTTGCCCGCCATCGTGTTGCCGATCGCCGAGCCGAGGGTAACGACGGGGATCGTCTCCGCCGCCTCCGTGAACACGGCCTGCACCGCGCCCGCTTCGGCAAGGTCGATCCCGGCCACGCCGGTGCCCATCAGCACGAGCGCATCCATGTCCGCCGCGTTCAGGCCGGCGTCATCCAGCGCGTTCTCCATCGCCGCCTGCAGGCCCAGGTCCGGCCGGCCGTCACCTTCATACGGGCGCCGCGCCGAGTGCCCCGCGCCCGTGCCGCTGATCCGCGCGTAGACCGGCACGCCGCGCCTGGCCGCGCTGGCGGCGTCTTCCAGGATCAGGATCGCTCCGCCCTCCGCCGGAGCGCCGCAGTCGCCGGCCGGGTCGAACGGCTTTACGCACTGCGCCCCGCTGGTCGCCTCCCCGGTGCCCAGCGCGCCCAGCCTTCCGGCGTACTGCGTGCGCACCATGCCCATCAGGCTCAGCTTGTTCTCCGCCGATCCGCTGAAGCACAGGTCCGCCGCGCCGCGCTCGATGACGCGCGCGCTCTCGGCGACGCTAAGCAGGCCGGACGCTTCTGCGCAGGTAATCGTGTTGCTCGGCCCCTCGCACCCGTGGATGATCGTCACGTGGCAGGCGAGCATGTTCGGAAGGTACTTGAGCATCCAGAGCGGGGTGAGGTTGTCCATCCCGCGTGAGCCCCAGGCCTCCAGGTCGACGGGCCCGTCGGCTCCCCTTGCCGTCGCGAACGCCGCCGTGAGTTCGTCGCTCTCGGCCGAGATCAGGCCCGCGCCGATGTGACACCCCATCCGGGCGCCGGGATACGTAGTCGGGTCGGTGGAATCCTCAGGGAGCGTCCCGCGCGTGACGAGCTTCGCGTCCTCGCACGCTTCCTTCGCTGCCCCGACCGCCAGCTCGATGTCCCGCGCCATCACCTTGACGGCTTTGCGGTAGTGCTTCGGCACCGAGTCCTTTGCTGAAAAGCCGGGGACTTCCCCGCCCAGCCGGCACCGGAAGCCCGAGGCGTCAAACCGGGTAATCGGCTGAACAGCCGAACGCCCTTCCACCAGCCCCTGCCAGAACGCGCCTGCGCCGGTCCCAAAGGGGGAGACCACGCCAAGACCGGTGATAACGACGGACCTTGCCATGAGAAGCACACAGGATAGGAAAGAGACGCCCGGGGTCACGCGGGCGGGCGTGGTATCTTCGTAGACCAAGCGGAGGTTCCCATGCTCGCCGAGCTCGCTCTCTCTCTGTCAGTCGCCGCATACACCCAGCCCCGCCCGGTGCAACCCCTTGAAGCGCAGTGGATCGCGCCGGCGTCACGACCGGTCGGACCGGAGCCGAAGTGGATCTGGGTGGATAGACCCGGTGAGGCGGCGCCGACCGTCCAGGGAGCATCGGCCCCGACCGCCTGGGTGTGCCGCCAAGTTGAACTGCCCGCCGGCTCCGTCAGGACAGCGCGCCTGAGCATGGCGGCGGACAACGAGGCGACGGCCTACCTCAACGGGGAGAAAGTGCTGGCCACGTCCGACTGGTCCGCGCCGGCGTCGGTGGCCGTGACACTGAGGGAAGGTGTGAACACGCTCTCGATCGAGGCACGCAACAGCCCCTCGACCGGTGGGGCACCAGCCGGTTCGAACCCGGCCGGCCTCGTCGCGCGGCTCGACATGGACGCGGGTGGCAGCGTGGTGACCGACGCATCGTGGCGCGGGGCGAGCGAGCGCTGGCAGGAGTTCCCCGGCGCGGGTGTCGCCGCGGCGGTGAGGGAACTTGGCGCGGCCTCGGCCGCCCCGTGGCGGCTGGCGTCCGCCGCTTTCGATCAGCCGCAGGCGTGCCCGATCATGCGACGATCGTTCACGCTGGCGGGAGCGCCGGCGAAGGGAACGGTGAAGCTGATCGGGCTTGGGCACTACGAGCTGCGCTGCAACGGCGAGCGCGTGGGCGACGCGCTGATCAACCAGGCGTGGTCGCAGTACGACCGGACGCTCTTCTGGCAGGAGTTCGACCTGACGCCCCATCTTCGGGCCGGAGAGAACGTCCTGGCGGTGTCGCTCGGGGGCTCGTTCTGGGTGGTCCCGCCCGCCAACCACCCGCGCCGGTTCGTCAAGACGGACGTCATGCCCGATTTCTCGCAGGGGCGGCCGCACCTGCTCTGGCTGACCGCCGACGTCGAAGGGCCAGACGGCGCGAAGACCCGCGTCGTTTCCGACGACCGATGGCGCTGGACGCGCGGGCCGCTGACGTTCTCGCACGTCTACGCGGGTGAGGATTACGACGCGAGGCTCGCGCCGGCGGGGTGGGACCGGCCGGGATTCGACGACGGCGCATGGCAGGCGCCCGCGTTCGCCGCGGCCCCCAGCGGCAGGCCCGCGCGGTTGAGCGGCCCGCCGATGCGGGCGTTCGAGGTATTTGCGCCCACCGAGATCAAGGAGCCCAGGCCGGGAGTGTTCACCTACGTGTTCCCGCAAAACTGCTCGTCGGTGCTGCGGTTCACAGTCGAAGGTGCGGCGGGCGCGACGGTGCGGATGAAACCGTGCGAGTTCATGGACGAGTCGGGGAGCGTCAAGTTCACGTACACCTGGGGGACCGGCAAGGACATCTGGCACGACTACACCCTGCGCGGCGGGGGGCCGGAATCGCACCAGACGCTCTTCTGTTATGTCGGCGCGCAGTATGTAGAGGTGACGGGGGCGGTGCCGCACGGCCGGCCCAATCCGTCGAACCTGCCGGTGCTCAGGTCTCTCGAGATGGTGCACGTGCGCGCGGACTGCCCGCTGACCGGCGAGTTCACCTGCTCGAGCGACCTCCACAACGGAGCGCACCGGCTTATCGACTGGTCGATCCGCTCCAACCTCGGGCCGGTGATCACCGACTGCCCGCACCGCGAGAAAAACGGGTGGCAGGAGCAGAACTGGCACATGGCGCGCGCGATGTCGTACCGGTACGACATGCGTGCCATGCTCGAGAAGACGTGCCAAGACCTGCGGGATGCGCAGTCAACCGGCGGCGGCGACGACGGGTTCATCCCGACCAACGCCCCGTGGTACCTGGTGGGCCGGCCGCGCCACGACATGTTCAACGACGCCCCGGAGTGGAGCGTCGCGTGCGTGCTGGTGCCCTGGCACCTCTACGAGTGGTACGGCGACCGCGCCGCGCTGGAGACGAACTTCGACACGATGAAGCGCTTCACGGCCTACTTGGGACGAACCGCCAAGGACGGAGTGATCACCAGCAACCTCGGCGACTGGTACGACTACGGGCACGGCAAGGGAGACGGCCCCTCGCGCTGGACGCCAAACGAGGTGAGCGCAACGGCGATCTGGGCCTTGGCGGCAAAGACCGTCGCCGACGCAGCGGAGGTGCTGGGCCGGCGCGACGACGCCGCGGCGCACCGCGCGCTCTACGAGCGGATCCGCGCGGACTTCCAGCGCCGCTTCTACGACGCGGCGACGGCGACGACCAGGAACAACGGCTCGTGCCAGGCGGGGACGGCGGCGGCGCTGTGCGTCGGACTGATCCCCGAGCCCGACCGCGTCCGCGCCGTCGACGCGATCGTGGCCGACCTTGAGAAACGGGGGCACCAGCAGACGACGGGCGAAGTGCTCCAGGTCTTCCTGGTGCGGGCGCTGTCGGAGGCCGGGCGCAGCGACGTCCTGCACCGCGTTTACAACCGCGAGGAGCGCGGCGGGTACGGGTACATGGTGCGTTCGGGCCTGACGACGCTGCCGGAGTCGTGGGACGCGCGCCCCGGGACCGGCAACAGCATGTGCCACCTCATGCTCGGGCACTTGATGGAGTGGCACTTCGCGGACGTCTGCGGCATCCGCCAGGCGCCGGGGAGCGTGGGATGGACCGGCCTCATCATCGCCCCGCGCCCGCCGGCGCGCGGGGACGCGTCGCCCAACGCGATCCGTTCGGCGCAGGCGTCGTTCATCAGCCCGCGCGGGCGCATCGCCAGCCGCTGGGTGATCGAGAACGGCGCCTTCGCCCTCACCTGCGAGGTGCCGGCGGGCGTTACGGCGAAGGCGGTGCT
>DASPMT010000453.1:0-9898 GCA_035626935.1 Phycisphaerales bacterium
GCTCTGCTACGACACCCCCGGCATGCGCCTGACGCAGGCCGAAGGGAACTGGCAGGTCGCGGGCGCGGGCCGCACCATCGACGAGATCGGCAAGCCGGCCGTCCGCTTCGACATGGACGCGCTGGGCGCCGCCAAGCTCGGCGAGCTCACCGGCTCCAACGTCGGCCGTCAGATGGCCGTCCTGCTCGACGACCAGGTCTACACCGCCCCCAACCTGCAGAGCCGCATCAGCGGCCAGGGGCGCATCACCGGCGTCGAGCCGTCGGAGATCGACTACATCGTCCGCGTTCTGGGCGCCGGCTCCATGGCGGCGAAGCTCAGCCCCGAGCCCGTCAGCGAGAGCACCGTCGGCCCCGAGCTCGGCGCCGACAACCTCGACCGCGGGCTCAAAGCCGGCGTCATCGCCTTCGCCCTCGTCGCCGCGTTCATGGTCGTCTATTACTTCGGCTGCGGCCTCATCGCGGTGCTCGCGCTGCTGATCAACGCGGTCCTGATCCTCGGCCTGATGGCCATCAACCACGCCGCGTTCTCCCTCCCGGGCATCGCCGGCGTCGTGCTCACCTTCGGCATGGCCGTCGACGCCAACGTGCTGATCTACGAGCGCATGCGCGAGGAGATGGAGAGCGGCGCCGATTTCCGCACCGCCGTCCGGCTCGGCTACAGCCGCGCCATGGCCTCCATCGTCGACGGCAACACGACGGTCTTCATCGTCAGCGTCGTGCTCGCGTTCTTCGGCACGCAGGAGATCAAGGGCTTCGCGATCACCATGATCGTCGGCTCGATCACCACGTTCTTCACCCAGCTCTACGTCACCCGCGTGCTCTTCTACCTCCTGGTCGAGAAGCTCGGCTGGCGCCGCGGCTCGATGCTCGCGGTCAAGTTCCCCGCCATCGCCCGCGCCTTCAACCCCAACATCGACTGGATGAAGTACCGCTACCCCATGCTCGGCTTCTCGGCCCTCATGGTGGTGCTGAGCGGCGCCGCGATGTACAACGCGGGGGCGGACCTGTTCGACAACGACTTCCGCGGCGGCACCAAGATCACCGTCCAGCTCAAGAACGGGCCGGACGGCCAGCCCATGATGATGACCCGGCAGCAGGCGCAAGACCGCGTCGAAGCCCAGGACATCGACGCCCCCAAGGTGCTCGCGATCAACCCCAGCCCCGAGGACGCGACGAAGTCGAGCCGGTTTGCGGTCAAGACCACCGACAAGGACGCGGTTGAGGTGCAGCAGAAGGTGCTGGCCGCTTTCAGCGACGTCGTGGATGTTCAGCCCGCGATCAAGTTCACCGGGATGGACGCCGACGCCCTGTCGGCCCCCGTCAAGCCGATCCTCTCCGACAACCTCGCCGACACCGTCGGTCCCGCGGCGCTCCGCGTCTCGTCCGCCGACTACCGCGGCGGCGCCGCCATCATCGTCGAGAACATGGACCCGCGCCCCACCAAGGCGCAGCTCGAGGAACGCCTCCGCCAGATCCGCAGCGACCCGGCCCACGAGCCCACCCGCAGCCGGCCGCATAGCTGGGTCGTCCTCGCAGGCGACGACAACGCGGTTCAGAGCGCCGCCCTCCTGGTGTACGACGAGAACGCGGACTTCATCCGCGAGCCCGACCGCTGGACCAGCACGCTGCGCACCCAGGAGTGGGCCATGCTCAAGGACGCGATGGCCCGCTCCACCTCGCTCGCCGGGGTTGAATCGTTCAGCGCCGCCATCGCCCAAAGCTTCGCCGCCCAAGCCGCGATCTCGGTGGTCTTCAGCACGCTGCTGATCATCATCTATATCTGGCTGCGGTTCCAGAGCTTCCGCTACTCGTTCGGCGCCATCCTGAGCACCCTCCACGACTGCATCGTCGCCGTCGGCCTTATCGCGCTGTGCGAGCCGCTGGTTAACAACGCCGAGGGCGTCGCCAATGCCATCGGCGTCGGGCCGTTCAAGATCGATCTCAACGTCGTCGCCGCCGTGCTCACCATCCTGGGCTACTCGCTCAACGACACCGTCATCGTCATGGACCGCATCCGCGAGACCAAGGGCAAGCTCCCCTTCGCGACCCGCAAGGTCGTCAACGACGCCATCAACTCCACCATCAGCCGGACCGTCATCACCAGCGGCCTGACCATGCTGGCGACCATGACGCTCTACATCTTCGGCGGCGAGGCCATCCGCCCCTTCGCCTTCACCTTCATGGTCGGCGTCATCACCGGCACCTATTCGTCGATCTTCATCGCTGCCCCGCTGGTCTGGGTCCACAAGGAAGACCCCACGCAGCACCCGTCGTCCCGGGCACGCGCGGCGGTCGCCACGGTCTGAGAATCCGCGCAGACGTTGCAGCCGCGCGGAGTTTGCGCCGCGCGGCGTAGTCCGCTGGCAGTTACACCGGGAGTTGGACGATGATCCGCCCGTAACGGGCCCCGTCGTCGTACACTCATACCGGCAGGTCAACCTTGACGCGCAACCCCTCCAAACTCGTGTTCGCCATGGCCGTCCTCCTGGGCGTCTGGGTCGCCGTCTTCTGGCTCTGGAAGCCCCGAGCGACCGACGCCGGCAGCGGCCGGATCTCCTACGGGCAGCCCCCCGACATCGCCGCGGCCCAAGTCGCTACCGACCGCGATCTCTCCCCGGCCCCCCGGGCCGATGTCGCCCCGCTCCCGGTCGCCCCTCTTCCGGCGCCAAACGCACCCCAGCCCGTCCAGCCGGCCCCTCTGCCGGGCAAGCGGCTCATCGCCCCGGAGTTCACCGAGTACACGGTTCAGGCGGGCGACGGCTCCTTCGCCGCGATCAGCCGCCGCGTCTACGGCACCGCAGCCCACGCCGAGGCCATCTCGCGTGCCAACCCGTTTGTCCCCCCCAACAAGCTCGTGGTCGGCCGCACCCGTTTGAAGATCCCCAAGGACCCGGCCAACATCCAGGGGCGCGTCGAAGAAATCCCCGGCGCTCCGGCCGGCGAGCCCGACGCAGCCGCGGCAAGCGAGCACACCGTGCAGCCCGGCGAGACGCTGGGCGCCATCTCCAAGCGTTACTACGGCACGACGACCCGCTGGAAGGCGATCCTCGAAGCCAACAGCGACCTGCTCGACAAGCCGGAGAAGCTCCGCGCGGGCATGACGCTCCGCATCCCGCCCAAGGACTGACACCGCCGTGCCCCAGCCACATACCCTCGCCGCTTCCCCGCTCACCACCGCCGCGCAGGGCGGGGGTGCGCCGCACACGGTCAAACGCATCCTCGTGACGGGCGGCGCCGGGTTCCTCGGTTCGCACCTGTGCGACCGGCTGGTCGAGCAGGGGCACGACGTCATCTGCCTCGACAACCTCTTCACCAGCCAGAAGAGCAACGTCTCCCACCTGCTGGGCCGTCCGAACTTCGAGTTCATCCGGCACGACGTGACGCACCCGGTCTGGCTCGAGGTCGACGAGGTCTACAACCTCGCCTGCCCCGCTGCGCCGGGCCACTACCAGTACAACCCCATCAAGACGATGAAGACCAGCGTCCTTGGCGCCATCAACATGCTCGGCATGGCCAAGCGCTGCAGGGCCCGCGTCCTGCAGGCCTCCACCAGCGAGGTGTACGGCGACCCCGAGGTCCACCCGCAGCCCGAGAGCTACCGCGGCAGCGTCAACCCGATCGGTCCGCGGGCGTGCTACGACGAGGGGAAACGCGCCGCCGAGACGCTCTTTTTTGACTACTACCGCGGCAACAAGGTCTCCATCCGCGTCGTGCGGATATTCAACACCTACGGCCCCCGCATGCACCCCTACGACGGGCGTGTCGTCAGCAACTTCATCCGCCAGGCGCTCCACGGCGAGGACATCACCCTCTTCGGCGACGGCAGCCAGTCGCGCTCCTTCTGCTACGTCGACGACCTGATCCGCGGCATCATCGCCATGATGAACGTCGGCGGCCCGCGCGGCACGCCCGGCGCCGACGGGTTCGTCGGGCCCGTGAACCTCGGCAACCCCACCGAGTACACGATGAGGCAACTCGCCCAGACCGTGGTCGAGCTCACCGGCAGCCGCTCGCGCATCGTCCACAAGCCCCTCCCCGCCGACGACCCCCGCCAGCGCCAGCCCGACATCTCCCTGGCGAAGGCGAAGCTGCAGTGGGAGCCGACCGTTGAGCTGCGCGAAGGCCTGCAGAGGACGATCGACTATTTCCGGTCGATCGACATGGCGACCTTCCGCGCCCCGACCCCCAATTTCTGAACTTCCCTTCACACCCGGTGCACAGTTGCGGGCGACGGCGCGTCCGTGTATGTTCGCGCCGTGAAGGTGCGCCAAGCGCGCACCGCACACCCAGGAGTTGAACATGGCGAAGAAGGCGAAGAAAAAGGCGAAGAAGAAGGCCGGCAAGAAGAAGGCCGCGAAGAAGAAGGCCCGCCGTACCGTCCTTTACAGCAGCAAGGGCAAGAAGCTCTACGCCAAGCGCGACGCGGGCGGAAAGTTCAAGGACATCCAGCAGTACAGCCGCGCCCACGCCGCCGACATCAAACGCACCGCCAAGGACGAGGACTGACGCCCGCACGAGAGCGTCTCAAAAAAAAGGCCCCGGCAACCGCCGGGGCCTTGTCACATCCCGCTTGCCCGTCAGAGGCCGCCGGTTCAGAGACAGCCGGCGAAGAACTGGTCGATGAACACGACGAAGTCGTTGTTGTTCCACTGGCCGTCGGTGCCCGGCACGCCGCCCGTGCTGCCGCGGTCGGCCAGCGCATTCTGAGCGAAGAAGTAGTCGATGAACACGACGAAGTCGTTGTTGTTGAGCTCGCCGTCCTGGCCCGGCACGCCGCCGGTGATGCCGATATCCGCCGGGCACGACCGGGTTTCACCGATGAAGCACGCGCCCTGTAGAGTGACGGAGTAATCGCCCGTCGCGACGAACGTCCCGGTCCAGGAGTCGACCGGGTTGGCGCCGCCCGGGCCGTCGGGGGCGCGCACGGTGTTGAACGGCGTGTCGATCCACAGGGCCTGCGCCGAAGCGTCCCGCGGGTCGCGGTCGTAGCAGGTGACGGCGAGGTAGTACTCGCCGTTCTCAAGCACGCCCGAGAGCGTCGACTGCAGCGTCGCGTCGCCGGGGAAGCCGTCGGGCACGTCGTCGTTGAAGGCGATCCCCAGGCCGTCCGCGTTGAAGAGGAATAGCTGGGTGTCCAGCGTCGTCCCCTCGAACGTGCTCGCCATGGCGACCTCGCCGTCGCAGACGGCGATCTTGTACATGTCCACGTCGCTCGCCGACAGCGAGCCGCGGATCCGCTGGAGCGGACCGCTGCCGTCGGCGACCGCCGCCGTCGACGGGAGATCCCCCGCGTCGCCGTCCTCGGTGTACGTCGGCACGCAGCTACCGACAACCACGTCGGTCGACGCCGAAGCGGCGTTCCCCTGCTGATCGCCCGCGGAGACGCTCAGCGTCGAGGTGCCCAGCGCGAACCCCTCGGGAAAGGTCACGGAGACGGAATAGATGCCGTCGCCCGCGGCCGCATCGCCGCCGACCCCGTCGTCGTTCATCACCGCGGGGAGGTCGAGCGGACCGCCCGAGGCGGTGACCATCAGCCCGGTGCTGTTCTGCGTGCCGACGACGTTGGCGGTCAGCAGGACGTTCTGCGGGCCGCACATCTCGATCGCGCCGGGCGTCGCCGTCGCCGCGCCGATGCCGAACTGGCCGTTACCGATAAAACGGATCTCGCTGATCCCCGTGACGCCCGTGCTTCCCCAGTTCTGCGTCACCTGGATCTTGACGTAGCGCACGCCGGTCGACACCAGCCCGTAGGTATCGCCGCTGTAGGCCGTCGAACCGGGGCCCTGCGCAACATCCGTGAACGGAATCGCCGAGCTGAAGTTCACGCCGTCCTCCGAGACGCTTACCTCCATGTTTCGGATCCCGCGGTTGGTCTCGCTGGCGCCGCCGGGCGCGACCTGGTTGTGGTTCCACAGCCGGAAGCCGGTCAGGTCCCACGCCGTGCCCAAGTCAAAGACGATGAAGGGCGTCAGGTCGGCCGTCGGGCCCCCCTCGCACGATGAGTTGTCCTGGCCGATGCAGGTCGTGTGCCACATGTTGTTGCACCCGCTCGTGCCGTGCGCCGGCCAAGCGGCGGGGACCGGCGCGTTGCTCGTGACCGCGGCGCCCGTCAGACCACTGCCGTTGATCACATTGATCGCCGGCACGCACGAACGCTGCGTGGAGTAGCTGTGAATTGCAGTGGGCTGGATGACGACGTCGGCCGACACCGCCGCAGCAAGGCCGCCGGCGGACAACGCAAGAACAAGTGGACGCACCAGAGATCTCCTTCGGGGCGGACGAGGGCCGCACCAGAAGATACCGCAGAATCCGCTCTGAGAACATCCCCTGAAGAGGTGGTGCGGCGGCTGAGTGCCAATCTGTGTTCGGCTCGCGCAGTTGGCGCCGGTCAGACCAGCAACGTCGCCGGCTTCTCGAGCATCTGCTTCACCGTCTGCAGGTACTGCGCCGCCATCGCGCCGTCCACCACCCGGTGGTCGCTGCTCATGGTCATGCTCATCACATGACCGATACCGACGCTCTTCTTCCCCTCCGTATCGACCTCGACAACCGGCTGCTCGACCGCGCCGCCCACGGCAAGGATGGCCACGTTGGGCGGGTTGATGATCGCCGTGAAGTGCTCCACGCCGTACATCCCGAGGTTGCTGATTGTGAACGTGGAGTCCGCCATGTCCTCGATCGACAGCCCCTTGCTGCGGGCCTTCTCCGCCAGCGCCCGCGTCTCTGCGCTGATCATGCGCAGGCCCTTCTGATCCGCGTGCCGCACAGTCGCCACAACCAGCCCGCCGCCGCGCTCCTCGCCGAGGCTGATCGCCACACCCACGTTCACCTGCTCCAGCAGCTCGATCGTTTCCGCCCCGCGACTGGGGTTCCAGCGGCTGTTGATGTACGGGTGCGCGTGCATCGCCAGCGCACAGGCGCGGACGATGAAGTCGTTGACGCTCAGCTTGACCCCCTGGCTCGAAAGCTGCTCGTTGAGCTGCGTCCGCAGCGCCATCAGCGCGTCCATCCGCGCTGAGACCGTGACCTGGTAGTGGGGGACCGTCGTCTTGCTCTCCACCAGCCGGGCGGCGATCGTCCGTCGCATGTTGCTCAGCGGAACGCTGCGCGCTTCCAGAGCGCCCAGCGACGGCATCATCAGCGCCGCGATCGGCGGCACGCTCGTCGCTGCGGCCGCGGCGGTCTTGGTCCGGCTCGGCGTCAGCGGCTTGGGCTTGAAGATCGGCGCCGACTCGCTCCTGGCCGCCGGCTCGAGCGTCGTCTGCGCGCCCCCGCCCCCGGCGATGAACGCTTCAACGTCCCTGCGGACGATCCGGCCCGAGGGCCCCGTTCCTTCGATGCTCTTGAGGCTCACGCCGGAGTCGGACGCGACCTTGCGGGCCAGCGGGCTGGCGAACACGCGCTCGCGGTCGAGCGTCGCGGTGCCGCCGCCGCGCCCGTCGCTCTGGCCGCCCCCCGACGCCGTCGCGGAGCGCGACTCGGCCAGGTCGCCCGAGTCAGGCCCGCGGGTTGCGCCCGTTTCCATCGCGTCGGCCGCCGCGGGTTTGTCGCCCCCCTTCGCCGCCGGTGCCGCGCTCCCGCCTTGCCAGGTGAGAATCGTCGTGCCGACCGGGCACGACTGCCCCTCCTTCACCGCGAGCCCCTCGACGACGCCGTCGTCGAACGTCTGCAGCTCCATCGTCGCCTTGTCGGTCTCGATGTCGGCGACGACGTCGCCGCTCTTGACCTTCTGGCCGGGCTTCACGTGCCACTTGATGATGGTCCCCACCTGCATGGTGTCGGACAGACGCGGCATGGTCATGTTGCTGGGCATGGGATGGCGCGATCTTAGAGCAGCTGGAGCGAGGACTTCACGGCGCGGATGATTTTCCCCTTGTGCGGCAGGAACTCCGCCTCGAGGTTCTTGGCGTACGGAGCCGGCACGTCGTCGCTGTTGACGCGCAGCGGCTGGTGGTCCAGGTAGTCAAACGCCCTCTCGCACACCTGCGTGATCACCTCGCTGGCGACCGACGCGAACGGCCAGCACTGGTCCACCACCACGATGCGGCCCGTCTTCTTGAGGCTCCGCACGATCGACTCTGTGTCGAGCGGCTTGATCGTCCGCATGTCCAGCACGTCGACGCTCACGCCCTCTTTCTCAAGCTCCTGCGCGGCGTCGAGGCAGAAGTTCACCGGCCGGCCGAACGACACCAGCGTGCAGTCGCTCCCCTCGCGGCGCAGGTGCGCCTTGCCGAACGGGATGTAGTACTCCTCCTGCGGCACGTGCGCCTTGTCGCTGAGCATGCGCTCGCTCTCGAGGAAGAAGACCGGGTCGTCGTCGACGATGGCGGTTTTGAGCAGTCCCTTCGCGTCGTACGGGTTGCTCGGGATCGCGATCTTCATCCCCGGCACGTTGCTGTACAACCCCTCGACGCACCAGGAGTGCGTGCTGCCGAGCTGGCCTCCCGCCCCGTCGTTGCCGCGGAAAACCACCGGGCAGCCCCACTGGCCGCCGCTCATGTAGAGCATCTTGGGCACGTTGTTGAGGATCTGGTCCGCCGCCACCAGGCTGAACGACCACGACATGAACTCGATGATCGGACGCAGCCCGTACATGCTCGCGCCCACCGCCAGCCCGGCGAAGCCGTTCTCGCTGATCGGTGAGTCGATGATCCGCTGCGGCCCGAACTTGTCCAGCATCCCCTGGCTGATCTTGTACGCGCCCTGGTAATACGCGACCTCCTCGCCCATCAGGAAGACACGGTCGTCGCGCCGCATCTCCTCGCTCATCGCCTCGCGGAGCGCCTCGCGGAACTGGATCGAGCGGTCCCCGGTGAACGAGGGGAGCGGCTTGGAGAAATCGACTGAACGGGAGTAAGCCATGGTGTGACTTCGGTCTTCGGACGTGCGCTGGAAAGGACTGAACGGAAAAGCGGGGCCGCAACGACGGTCAGAGCAGCGGGTTCTTTGCCCCGGCGGTGTACTCACGCTGCGGGCTCAGCCCCGGCTGCGGGTTCGCGTACACATCCGACCACAGCTCGGACTCCGGCTCGGGTGCGGGGGAAGCCTCGGCGAACTCGACCGCGTCCACCGCCGCGGCCTTGGCCTCGGCGACGATCGCGT
Organism: Phycisphaerales bacterium; assembly: GCA_035626935.1. Lineage (GTDB taxonomy): Bacteria > Planctomycetota > Phycisphaerae > Phycisphaerales > UBA1924 > JAJTGZ01. Next base: position 9,105 of record DASPMT010000453.1, read on the forward strand.
CAAAGTCCGCCTCGCTCATGCACTTGCGCTCGCCCATCAGGTGGCGCGCCAGCAGCTCGATGCTGTCGGTGGTCTTCACCGCGTCGACCTCGTCCTTCCTGCGGTACTTCTGCGGGTCGCTCATCGAGTGCCCCTGGTACCGGTACGTCAGCAGGTCGACAAACGCCGGCCGGCTGGTCTCGCGGCAGCGGTCGACCAGCGGCTTGAACAGGTCGTAGATGTTCAGGATGTCCATCCCGTCGATCTGCAGGCCCTCGATGCCGTACGCCCGGGCCTTGGCCGTCAGGTCGTGCGCCATCGTGGTGCCGCGCTCGATCGCGGTGCCCATCGAGTAGCGGTTGTTCTCGACGATGAAGATCACCGGCAGGTTCATTAGCCCGGCCAGGTTCATCGCCTCGTGCAGGGCGCCCTGGTTGAGCGCCCCGTCGCCGAGGTACGAAAGGGCGACCTTCTTCTTCGCCGCGCCGCCGTCCACGCCGCGCTTCATCACGTCGTGCTCGTACTTGGCCGCGAATGCCAGGCCCGCGCCCAGCGGCGTCTGCGCCCCGACGATGCCGTGCCCGCCGAAGTTCCAGTTCGGCTTGTCGAACATGTGCATGCTGCCGCCCTTCCCCTTGGCGCAGCCGGTGATCTTCCCGAACATCTCGGCCATGCAGGCCCGCATGCTCATGCCGCGCGCCAGGGCGTGCCCGTGGTCGCGATAGGCGGTGACGATCGGGTCGTCCTTCTCCAGGCAGTTGATCGTGCCGACCGCGAGCGCCTCCTGGCCGATGTACAGGTGGCAGAAGCCGCCG
>DASPMT010000454.1:0-4708 GCA_035626935.1 Phycisphaerales bacterium
CCTCCCCCGGCACGGCAACGTCGTGGTTGCGTTCGACCTCCACCTCATCGGGCGGTGGAGCGGCGAGGCGCGCGCCGATGCCCCCGCAACGACCTTCACCGTCACCCTCGACGACGGCACGCTCATCCACTGCTCACTCGCCAACGACGACGGCGACGCGGCGCGGCGTCAGAGCTTTCCCGATGAACCGGGCGGCGCCACGCGCCCCGCTGCGCTCGGCGCCTACCGGGTCAACGCGCTGGGCATCAGCGACGACGCCGGCCGGTCGATCCTCGACAGCCACTACCGTATGGTCTTCACCGCGCCGCACGGCGCGTCGGCCATGAAGCTCACTCTCGCGGCCGCCGGTCTGCCCGGCACGGTGAAGGACGCCTCTTGGGCGATCGACAACGCGGTTGTCTATTCGGTCGCCGAAGACGCCGACCTCGAGGCCGCCCGCGCAGCAGCCCGGGACGCCGTGACGCGCACGTCGCTGGGCCTCGCTGCGCCCGCCGCGCTCCCTGACTTTGCGCCTCCGCCCGCGCCGCGCCTCCTCTCGGCCCCCCACGAGCGCAGCTGGACCGACGGGCCCGTGGGAAGCCCCGCGTTGCTCGAGGGCGCCCTCAGCCCCGCCGCCGTCCGCGGGACCGATTCGATCCTCGCCCAAGCCATGGACCGCGAGTCCCGCGCCGGCTCGTTCACCACGGTCGCCGATCCACCCGGCGCCTTCGCCGTCAATCTGGCGATGCGATCGGCCGCAAGTGACGGCGAGCTCGCGCCGTACTTCGTCGCAACGGCGCCGTCGGCACGGATCGAGCAGCCCGTCACCCGGCGGGTCAGCTCGCTGGTCTACCAGTCCCGCTTCAACGAGGCGCCGGGCACCCAGTGGGATGTGCGCCGGCACGGCGTCGCGCCCCGCGGCGAGCGCTTCTGCGGGCCCTTCGGCAACGAGACGGCCACGCTGCGGATCGGCGACATCCCCGGGCACGACCAGCTGATCATCGACGTCGATCTGTACACCATCGGCGACTGGCACGGCGACGGCGCCGACCCGTCCCGCTTCGCGCTGACGGTCGACGGGCAGCGCATCCTCGCAGAGAGCTTCGCCAACGAAGACGGTGACGGCCACCGCACGCAGTCATATCCCGGAGCGCTCAAGGGCGGCGCAAAGGGCCGCCTCCCGGGCGCCGACTCCAGCTCGCTCGACGCGCTCGGCTTCGCGCCCCCGGGCCAGAAAGCCGTCGGCGACGCATCCTACCGCCTGCGGTTCGTCGTGCCCCACAGCGCAGCGGCGGCCGCGCTCCGCTTTACAGCTTCCGGCCTTCCCGAGGGCGGCAAGGCGTCCTGGGGTGTGGACAACATCACGGTCGTCGCCAGCGGCGACCGCACCATGAGCTACGGTGACGCGACCGGGATGGAGCCCGACGACAACGCCGACGACGGCGACTACATGAACCCTTTCGTCCGTGCAGCCGGCAAGGAGTGGAACGTTGAAGGAATGATCGACACCGCCCCCAGCGGCGAGATGTTCCTCGGCCGCATGCACAACCAGACCGCCTCTCTTACCGTCAACAATTTCCCCGTCCACACGCACCTGGTGGTCGCAGCCGACGTGCTGATTATGGGCGACTGGCACGGCAACGCGCCCGATCCGTCGAGCTTTGGAATCAAGCTCTCCGACGGGACAGTCGTGCTCGCAACCACCTTTGCGACCGACGGCGGCGCTCCGGACGCGACGCAGGGCTACCCGGACGGCGACAACGGCCGGAACCTCCCCGGCGCCGGCGCCGCGAGCGTCGGCTCCATGGGCTACAAGGACGCGGTGAGCGGCGTGAGCCGCGACGCCGTCTACCGACTGATCTTCACGCTCCCCCACACCGCGTCCAACGAGACCATCTCGTTCACCGCCAGCGGCCTGCGCGGCGATGACTCGAAAGCAAGCTGGGGTCTGGACAACGTATGCGTCACCACGATCGACTCCGCAAATCCGATCGGCGGCGGCGGCACCGCGCTGGGCGACGCCGGCGGACTGGGCTTCGGGAACCCCTCGGGCGGCACCATCGGCGGCTACGCCCAAGGCGACCCGCTCGGCAGCAACCCCTTCATCCCGCCCGTCACCCCCGGCGACTTCCCCGACACCCCGGACGGTCCGACCGAGCCGCCGGGCCGCCCGCCCGTAGCGCCCGCACCGGGCGCTCTGCCCGCCTTGCTCATCGGTGTCGCCACCGCGATGCGCCGTGCCCGCCGCGCATGACCCCACCCATGAGAACCTTCCCGAGTGACGCCCCGGCACACGTGCGCCGGGGCGTCGCCGTATACCGCTTGGTTCCTGCCGCGCCACGTCTTCACGCGTAGGGTTCCGCGTGACCGCCTTCCCCGCAGACCCCTCGCCGGCCACCGGGCTTGGCGCGCGCCTGAAGCTGGCCGCGGCCGACATCAAGCTGAGCCACTCGGTTTTCGCCATGCCGTTCGCCCTGCTCGGCGCCGTGCTGGCGCGCCCGGTCGCCGAAGCCTGGAGCGTGACGGCGCAGAAGCTGGCGCTGGTCGTCGCGTGCATGGTGCTCGCTCGCACCTGGGCGATGCTGGTCAACCGCATCGCCGACGCGCGTATCGACGCCGACAACCCTCGCACCGCCGGGCGCGCCGTCGCCAGTGGGCGGCTACCCGCGCCTCAGGCAACGCTCTACGCCGGCGTGTGCGCCGCCCTCTTTGTCGCGGCCTGCAGCGCGTTCTGGCTCCTGTTTGCCAACCCTTGGCCCGTCGCGCTGAGCGTGCCGGTGCTGGGGTGGCTGGCGCTCTACTCGTTCGCCAAACGCTTCACCGCCGCCTGCCACCTGCTGCTCGGAACGGCCTTGGCCATCAGCCCCATCGCCGCTTGCCTGGCCGTTCACCCCCCTCACGCCGCACACCCGGCGATCCTCCTGATCGCCGGCTTTGTCACGCTTTGGGTGGCAGGCTTCGACATCCTTTACGCCCTGCAGGATGAGACCTTCGACCGCGCCAAGGGTCTCTTCAGCATCCCCGCGTGGCTGGGCGCCCGCCGGGCCGCGTGGCTGAGCCGGGTGATGCACACCGGAGCCGTCTGCTGCCTCGGGCTTGCGTGGTGCGCCGAGCCGAGGTTTGGCCCCGTCTTCGGCGGGGCTGTAGCCCTCGCGGCATGCCTGCTCGTCTTCGAGCACATCGTGCTCGTGCGCCGCGGTTTGTCCGGCCTTCCGATGGCGTTCTTCACCTTGAACGGGTGCGTCAGCCTGCTCGTCGGCGCGGCGGGGATCGCCGACGTCTTGTGGACCTGAACTAGAGGGCAGCGATCGTGATTTTCACTTCTTTCTGAAAACTCAGTTGTCTTCGGCTACGCCCGTCGGTACGCTTCCGGCGTGTCCCGTGGCTCCAGAAAACCCGTCTCGCTCACACCCGCACAGGACCGCTTCATCGCGGCCTGGGGGCAGATGGGGTCCACCTGGGGCATCAGCCGCACTATGGCCGAGGTGCACGCCCTCCTCTTCATCGTCGGCAAGCCGCTCTGCACCGACGACGTCATGGAGCGCCTGGCGATCAGCCGCGGAAACGCCTCGATGAGCCTCCGGGCCCTTGTGGACTGGGGCATCGTCTCGCGCGAGCACAAACGCGGCGACCGCAAGGAGTACTTCGTCGCCGAGCCCGACTCCTGGTCGATCCTGCGCGCCGTCGTGCAGGAACGGATCCGCCGCGAGATCCACCCGGTGCTCGCCGTGCTCTCGGAGATCCGTGACAGCACCGAGCCCACCCTGACCGCCGCCGGCGGCGAGGACGTGACGGATCACAACAAGCGCCTGGACGCCATGATCGGCGTCCTCCAGACCATCGACCGCGTCGCCGAACACTTCCTCGAGCTGCCGGCGCAGGAGCTCCGCGACGCGGCCGATGCGCTCAGCAGGGACACGCGCACCGGGAGCGGGGGGCGTCAATGACCACCTTCGCAACGAAGCGAGCGGCGTTGGCCGGCCACACGGGCGCGCAGCGATCGATCGGCACGCTCTCCATCCGGTGGCTTGTCGCGCGAACGGACGGACCCGCCGTGCTCACGCTGACAGTGACCGATGCCCACGCGAGCGCAGAGCTGACCGACGCCACGGGCTCGGTGACGCCGGTCGCACGGAGCCCGCGGGTGCACACCGAGCGGGCCGACGGCCTGGAGCACGTCGAGGCGGAGGGGCTGCTCTCGCTCACCGTGCGGCGGTGCGACGACGGCGGCGCCGTGCTGCTGTTCGCCCGCACGCCGCTGCTTGAGTCACTGGGCGTCGCGGGCGGCTGCATCGAGCGCCCCGTGCTCGAGGCGTCCTGACCTCGCCCTGGTTCCTGAATAAAAAACGGCCCGCGTGAGCGGGCCGCACGTTCGATCTACTGCTGTTCGTTTTCTTACTTGTTGCGGCTGCCGATGAACGCGCCCAGGCCGGCGCCGACGAGCGTGATGCCCGCCGCGACGCCGACGAGCGTCCACACCATGCCGCTCCCCATGCCGGTGATGCTGCTGCCCGCGCCCGCAAGGCCCGCGATCGTCGCGAACATGGCGATCAGCAGGGCGGCGATCATGCCGAAGGCGAGCCCGCCGGCGAGGCCGCTACCGACACCGTCGATCTGCTCGGCGTAGACCATCATCGGAGCGCCGCCGCTCATGTCGCTGTTGATGCCGGTGCTCTCAAAGAGGGCCCCGCCGCCGCGCCCCGCCGAAGCAGGAACCGCCTCGTCGGCG
>DASPMT010000455.1:0-2035 GCA_035626935.1 Phycisphaerales bacterium
AGGGTGGGGGTGTTGACGGTGACGCCGTTGTTTTTCACCCACATCTGGTTGCCCTCGTTGTTGAAGATCATCGAGGTGGTGGCGGGGTTGTAGTACATCCATGCGCGGAACACGTCGGCGGTTGCGAGCCCGACGAAGGGCCACGCGTCGGCGTGCGGCGTGTTCACGTGCATGCCGCCGTAGATGTTCGCGGCGTTCCCCTGCACGCCCTCGACCACGAACGTGCCGTTACCGATCGTGGTCGGTGGGCGGGCGATCCCGACGACGCCGTTGTTGGCGGTGCGCACCACGGGCGTGTTGTCGGGAGACAGGAGCGTGTCGGCGGTGAAGGCGTGTGTGGCCGAATCCGCTCGGGCTGCGGTGTTCGCCTCGTCGGCGCTGCTCGCCCACGTGGCGCTCGGCGCGGGGGTGATCCGCTGGCGGCCGTTGAGCGTCACAAAGCCGCCGACGCCCGCGGGATTGCGCACGGCGATCTCAAGCCACAGCTCCCTGTTGTCGAAGAACGCGTTGCCGGGGTTGAGCCTGACGGTGAACAGGCCGTCGGATACGGGCACGTTCGTCAGCGCGGGGGGCGCCAGCACAAGCTCCCCGGGACCGCTGGCGAAGGCTGTCCGCCAGAACCCGAACTGCAGGTCGACATTCCCGTTCACCGGCACGGCGCCGTTGGTGAGCTTGCCCTGGTACGTGATCAGGTTCGACGTCGGCTCGATCGGCGTCGCTTGGTTGAACGTGATGGACCAGCCGGAGACGGTGCCCGAATCGCCCCCTACGTCGTCGAGGATATAGAGCGACCACACGCCGTTGGCGTTTGCGCCGATGAACGCCCCGAACCCGGCGCCGTGCGGGCCAGCGGGCGCCGGCGCGGGGAACGCGTCGCCTGCGCCGACATTCGTCGGTGCGAACGTCCCGCCGGTGAACGGGTTCTGCACCGCCGAGGGTGCGCCCAGCGCGGATGTGAACGTCAGCGTCTCCCCCTGAAAGTTGACCCCGTTGCCGACGTCTGAGAAGAGAACAACCGTCTGCCCACCCGGTCCGACCAGCAGCACATCGATGTCGCCGATATAGGTGTGCCTCAGGTTGTTAAGTGTGACCGAGATGGAGGTGATCGCCGCGGGTCCACCGGCCACGTTGATCGTCGCGGGGTAGGGGTTTGCCGCGCCGGCATTGGGGATGATGATCGTGCCGCCGCTGGAGAACGTCTGACCCGACGCGGACGTCGCGAGCGCGCCTAACAGCGCAAACGAGAGGACGAAACGCTTCATACAGGCTCCCTTCAGTTTGTTGAGGAAAAACCCTTCCCTCAATTCCGGGAGAGCCTACTGACAAACGGGGCCGATGCAAGGTTATCGGGCTGTTAAGACGGGCAATTTTCGAGAACGTCGTTCAAGTGTCTGAGCGGCGGCAGCGTTTCAGGTCGTGTGAGACTCTTCCCTTTTCACCCCCCTCCGTCTACCCTTGCCTCCCCCCTGCTCCGGTCGTCCCTTAAGGGTGCCGGCGCCAACTGAGAGGACCGCCACGTGAAGATCCGCACCGACGAAATCGCGTCCGTTATCCGGCAGGAGATCGAGCAGTACACGTCGCAGCTTGAGGTGTCGGAGGTCGGTCGCGTGGTCGAGGTCGGTGACGGCATCGCCCGCATCTACGGCCTGAGCAACGCGATGGCGGGCGAGCTGCTGGAGTTTCAGACCTCAGACGGATCAGTCATGGGTCAGGTGTTCAACCTCGAGCTCGACACCGTCGGCGCGGTGATTTACGGCGAGTACCTCAAGGTCAAGGAGGGGGACCTGGTGAAGGGCACCGGGCGACTCCTCGACGTTCCCGTCGGGCCCGAGCTGCTCGGGCGCGTCGTCAACCCGCTGGGTGTGCCGCTGGATGACGGCCCCGCGCTCAACACGACGCAGCGCCGCAAGGTCGACATCATCGCCCCCGGCATCGCCGACCGCCAGCCGGTGCACGAGCCGATGCAGACTGGCATCAAGGCCGTCGACAGCATGATCCCCATCGGCAAGGGCCAGCGCGAGCTGATCATCGGCGA
>DASPMT010000456.1:0-5029 GCA_035626935.1 Phycisphaerales bacterium
AGCAAGTCCAGGGCTGAATAGGTCCCCGCCGGCTTGCTCCGGCGGATGAAGAGGAGGCGTCCGTGCCCCGTATCGCCGGTATTGACATCCCCGAGAACAAGAAGATCTACTTCGCCCTGCAGTACATCCACGGCATCGGCGCGAAGTTCGCAAAGGACATCCTCGCCGAGGCGAAGGTCGACCCCGAGATGCGGGCCCGCGACCTCGACGAGCAGGCGGGTGCGCGCATCAGCGCGATCATCGACGCCACCTACCTGGTCGAAGGCGCCCTCCGCCGCCAGACCCAGCAGAACATCCAGCGTCTGAAGGACATCCGCGCCTACCGCGGTGACCGTCACAAGCGCGGCCTGCCCGTCCGTGGGCAGCGCACCCGCAGCAACTCGCGCACCCGCAAGGGCAAGCGCAAGACGGTCGCCGGCAAGAAGGGCGTCAAGGGCTAAAGCAGCTAGTTCCCCACCAGGCGCTAGAAAGCCAGGCACTAGAAGAAAGAGAACTCCATGGCGAAGAAGGTCAAGAAGGTGCGGAAGAACGTCGTGCGCGGCATCGCGCACATCCGCGCCAGCCAGAACAACACGATCGTCACGATTACCGACACCAATGGCGAAACGCTGGCCTGGGACTCCTCGGGCACGATGGGCTTCAAGGGCACGCGCAAGAGCACGCCCTTCGCCGCCACCCGTGCCGGTGAGTCCGCCGGCGGCAAGGCCCGCAAGGTCGGCGTGAGCGAGATCGAAGTCCGCATCAAGGGCGCCGGCGCCGGACGAGAGTCCGCCGTCAACGGCCTGGGCGCGGCCGGTCTTCGCGTCACCGCGATCGAGGACCACACCCCGGTCCCGCACAACGGCTGCCGCCCGACCAAGCGCCGCCGCGTCTGAGTCCACGCGGGCCCGTCCGCCCTCGCGCCCCGCGCGTCGGCGTGTGTTTTAAGAACCAAACAGAACCTCCGGAGAGAAGGGCGGCCGCGACCGACGGGCGGCTCTGACCCGATAGCCGGCAGTGTTCCTGAGCCAGCAGGCTTCCGTCGGACAAGGCAGGTTGGAAACCATGCGGATCAAGTGGCGCGGGCTCGAATTGCCCAGCAAAGTCGTTGCGGACCCTAAGTTCAAGAGCAGCACGTTCGGCCGGTTCGCCGTCGAACCGTTCGAGCGCGGCTTCGGCACCACGGTGGGCAACTCCCTCCGTCGCATCATGCTCTCCGCTCTCGAAGGCGCGGCCCTCACGAGCCTCAAAATCAAGGGTGTCCAGCACGAGTTCAGCTCGTTGCCGGGCGTCATGGAAGACGTCACTGACATCGTCCTCAACGTCAAAAGCCTCATCGTCAAAATGGAGGGCGACGAGCCCAAGACCCTCAAGCTGGCCGCCCGCGGCCCGGGCGAGGTGACCGCCGAGATGATCGAGACCGACCCCTCGGTCACGATCCTCAACAAGGACGTCGTCATCGCCACCTTGACCGACAAGGTCGACTTCGAGATGGAACTGCGCGTCGAGAAGGGGCGCGGCTACGTCCCCGCCAGCGAGCGATACAACGCCGACGCCGACCAGGAGATCGGGCTGATCCCCCTCGACGCCGCGTTCAGCCCCGTCCAGCGCGTCCGCTACGCCATCGAGGAGACCCGCGTCGGCCAGAAGACCGACTACGACAAGCTCGTGATGGACATCTGGACCAACGGTACCGTGACGCCCGACATGGCGCTCGTCGAGGCCGCCAAGATCCTCCGCAAGCACCTCAACGCTTTCGTCCAGTTCTTCGAGCTGGGCGCCGAGCGCGTCAGCACCGAGGCCGCCGCCGCCGCGAGCGTTGACGACGAGCTCATCCGTAAGCTCAACATGCCCATCGGCGAGCTCGACCTGTCGGTCCGCGCCAGCAACTGCCTGGAGTCGTTCAAGATCCAGACCGTCGCCGACCTGGTCAGCAAGAGCGAGGCGGACCTGCTCAAGATCCGCTCCTTCGGCCGCACCAGCCTCCGCGAAGTGCAGAAGAAGCTCACCGACATCGGCCTCACCCTCGGCATGCCCCTGCCCGACGGCGTCGTCACTACCGCCGGGGCCGGCACCGCCGTCTGAACGAAGAAAGAGACTTCACGCCCGGGCCCAAAGGCCCGAGGAGACTGAAACCATGCGTCACCGCAAAGCCGGATCCAAGCTCGGTCGTACCTCGTCGCACCGCCTCGCGACGCTGCGCAACCTCGCCGCCTCGGTCTTCGAGCACGGCCAGATCGTCACGACACTCCCCCGCGCCAAAGCCGTTCAGCCCTTCGTCGAGAAGGTCGTGACCAAGGCCAAGGTCGGCACGCTCCACGCCCGCCGCCAGGTCATCGCCACCATGGGGTGGGACCGCACGGCCTTCGAGTGGATGTATCTGCCGAAGAACGCCACCGAGGAGGAGAAGGCGGCTGTCAACGAGCGCCGCGAGCGCTCCGCCAAGTTCTTCGACATGCCCGAGAGCAGCGAGGTCGAGCGCAACCGCTACGGTGAGCTGCGCAAGGCCCCCAAGCTCGTCAAGCACATCTTCGAGCACGTCGCCCCCCGCTTCAAGGACCGCAACGGCGGCTACACCCGCATCGTCAAGCTCGGCAAGCACCGCATCGGCGACGGCGGCGAGCTCGTCGTCCTGCAGTTCGTCGGCGCCGAAGAGGGCCCTGAGATCGGCGGCCGCCGCTCGGGCCGTCGCACCACAGCCGACCGCCGCACCGCGTACGCCAAGAAGGCGATGGAAGCGGCCAAGAAGGCCTGAATCACGCCCCGCAACCCCTCACAAGGCCCGGCCCTGCCGGGTCTTGTTCATTTCTGGCAAAGGCCGGATAGACGGGCGAAAAGGCCGATCCCGGGGGAATCCCCCCCGTCCTTTCCGTCGAAGACGCGTTGGGCTCGTGTGGTCCGGCCCCGGCAGCCGAACAACAATCCCGCGGCCCCAGTAAGGTGCCCGGATCGATTCACCATTTTTTACCCGGAGAATGACATGAAGAAGATGACCCTTGTCGGTGCGGCCGTTCTGCTCGCCGCCGTTGCGACCCTCGGTGGCTGCGCCAGCGATAACAGCGGCGCCGTCGCTCAGAACGGCCACGCCGCCACCTGCGCCGACAAGGCGTCGGGCTGCTGCGCCGACAAGAGCGCCGAGGCCAAGGCCGGCGCCACCTGCACCGGCGGCGAGGCGAAGGCCAGCGGCTGCTGCGCCGGCAAGGCCGCTACCGCCAAGTAAGCGTCCGACCCAGTATTCAGGACCGGCGTCGGGTTCCCCGGCGCCGGTTTGTTTTTTGGTGCAGTGCGCCGTCGCCCGTATCCCGCTGAACAGCGCAGCGCGCAACTTGCTACCCTGCCCCCGCAATGAGCGACCGGATCGATCAACTCGCCGCCGAGGCGCGCGCAGGCCTCGCCGCCGCGACCGACGGCGCCGCCCTCGACGCGTGGAAGTCCGCATACCTCGGCGGCAAGGGAAAGGTCAAGGGCCTGCTCGCCGGCGTCAAGGACGTCCCCGCCGCCGAGCGGCCCGCGTACGGCGCCCGCGTCAACACACTCAACAAAGAGCTCGAGGACGCGCTGGCTCAACGCCGTTCGTTACTCGGCGCCGCTGCGGCGGTTCCCTCCGGACCGCTCTGCGACGTGACCGAGCCCGGCGTGCACAGCAGCACCGGGGTCGGGCGCTCGCACATCCTCACGCGCGTGCGCGAGGAGCTGGTGGACGTCTTCGCCCGCATGGGCTTCACCGTCGCCGAGGGCCCTGAGCTCGAGGACGACGAGCACAACTTCGTCAAGCTCAACATCCCCGCCGGCCACCCCGCCCGCGACCCGATCGACAACTTCTACGTGGACGACCCCGCCAGGGTCGCCCGTCCGCGGATGCTCCGCAGCCAGACGAGCACCGTGCAGGTGCGCGTAATGGAGCAGGCCGTCTCCGCCGGCGGCGGAAAGCTCGCCGCCCCCATCAAGGTCATCGCCCCCGGGCGCGTCTACCGGCCCGACACCGTCGACGCGACCCACTCGTTCATGTTCCATCAGATCGAGGGGTTGTGCGTCGACCGCGACGTCACCATGGCCGACCTGAAGAGCACGCTGCTCCACTTCGCCCGCGCGTACTTCGGGGCCGAGGCCGAGGTCCGCCTCCGCCCCACGTTCTTCCCCTTCACCGAGCCCAGCGCCGAACTGGACCTGAAGATCCGCCTCCGCCCGGAGCAGCCGCTCCGCTGGATGGAGCTGGGCGGCTGCGGCCTGGTGCACCCCAACGTGCTCAGGATGTGCGGCGTCGACCCCGAGCAGTGGTCGGGCTTCGCCTTCGGCTTTGGAATCGAGCGGCTGGCCATGGGCAAGTACGGCATCCCCGACATCCGGATGCTCTACGCCAACGACGCCCGGTTTCTTACTCAGCTCTGATCCGCGTCACACCGCGCGGCGCCCGTCCACACCTCGGTGTGGTTGCGCCCCTGCCCGAGCACCTTCAGCGTGACCAGGCGGTTCTCGGCGTGCGCCCGCATCTTCTCAAGGTCCGAGCACCGCGGGGCGAACAGCAGGAGCGACGACACGTTCACCGAATCGTCGAGCGACCGCGTGATCTCCGGCAGCGCGTCGAGCACCGCGGCGTTCAGCGTCGCCGCGGCCGACTCGTCGGTGTTGAGCATGATGACCAGGAAGTGGTTCGGTGAAAGCCGGGCGCACAAGTCTCCCGCGCGGGCGTGCTTGAGCACCGCCTTGCTGATCACCGCGCCCGCCAGGGCGGCGTGCTCGGCGCTTTGACCGCCGTACGCGGAGATGCGCCGCTCGATATCCAGCAGCAGCATCGCGGTCGGGCCGCCCGCGGCCCGTTCGGCGACGGTCCGCCGCCGCATGGCCTCGCGCACGCCCGTCGCCGACAGCAGCCCCGTCGAATCGTGCGACGACTGCAGCGCGTCGGGCGAGCGTGAGTAGACCCGCAGCCGTGAGCTGAGGTAACCGACAACCAGCAGGATCCCCAGGCGGATGCCGGTGTTCCACGCGGCGAGCGCCGGCACCTCGGGCGACGCTCCGGGCGGGGGAGCGAAGTAGTACGCCAGATACC
>DASPMT010000457.1:0-4037 GCA_035626935.1 Phycisphaerales bacterium
GGTACACTGCTCGCGTGCCATCCTCTCCTGCGAAGCGTGCGTCGGAACTCCGTGAGCTGCTGGACAAGGCCAACAGGGCGTACTACGCCGACGCTGCGCCGTTCATGAGCGACAAGGAGTACGACGCGCTGCTGGCCGAGCTGGCCGACCTTGAGGCGAAGCATCCGGAGCTGGCGGACGAGAGCTCTCCTACACGGCGCGTGGGCGGCGGACCGGTCGACGGGTTTGAGACCGTGGCCCACGCGGTGCCGATGCTCTCGATCGACAACACCTACAGCCTTGGGCACGACGAGAACAGGGGGCTGCTGGACTGGTACGAACGGATGCTGAAGGCCGCGGGGGTCGACGGCGGTGACGGCGGGAAGGACGGGCTGTTCGCGGCGGCGGGCCACCGTTCTGCGCCGATGCTGATCGCCGACGCGAAGATCGACGGGATCGCGATGAGCCTTCGGTACGAGGGGGGCGAACTGGCGCGGGCGATCACGCGCGGCGACGGCGTACGGGGCGACGACGTGACGAGCAACATCCGAACGATCCGCTCTGTTCCGCTGCGGCTCAAAGGGAGGAAGGTGCCGCGGGTGCTCGAGGTGCGCGGCGAGGTGTACTTCCCTCTCGACCAGTTCCAGCGGGTGAACGCCGAGCGCGAGGCGGCTGGAGAAGAGCTCTACCTGAACCCGCGCAACGCGGCGGGCGGCACGCTGAAGAACCTGGACCCGGCGGTGGTCGCGGCGCGGCGGCTTGGATTCGTGGCGCACGGCAAGGGGGAGGTGAGTGACGACGGGTTCGCCGGCAGCCACGCGGAGTTCCTGGAGCGGCTGACCGATCTTGGGTTCCCGATCAACAAGCCGCTGGCGCACGCGCGCGAGATCGAGAAGGTGATCGCGGCGATCGAGGCGTTCGGGAAGGTGAAGGACAGGCAGCCGTACGCGATCGACGGGGTTGTGGTGCGCGTGGACGAGTACGACCTGCAGGAGAGCCTTGGACGGACCTCCAAGAGCCCTCGGTGGGTGGTCGCGTACAAGTACCCGGCTGAGCGGAAGACGACGGTGCTGCTGCGGGTGGAGCACCAGGTCGGCAAGACGGGCAAGATCACGCCGCGGGCGGTGATGGAGGGTGTGCTGCTGGCGGGGACGGTGGTGAAGCACGCGTCGCTGCACAACTACGGTCGCGTGCGCGACGCGAGCACGGACCCGGAGAACCCGGCGGCGCCGCGGACGGACATCCGGATCGGCGACACGGTGATGATCGAGAAGGCGGGGGAGGTGATCCCGTACGTCGCAGGCGTCGTGCTGGAGAAGCGGCCGAAAGGTGCGAGGAAGATCGAGGCGCCCGACCGTTGTCCGGAGTGCAAAGGGCCCGTCGAGGTGGACCCGCCGGGGAGCGACGGGACGGCGCTGGAGACCGTGCGTGTGTGCGTGAACCCCGAGTGCCCGGCGCAGGTGCGCGAGAAGCTGATCTGGTTCGCCGGCCGCAAGCAGATGGACATCGAGGGGCTTGGGGAAAAGACGGTGGACCTGATCCGGACGCACCCGGAGATCCCGCTCAACACGTTCGCCGACATCTTCCGGCTGAAGGACCACGCGGAGCGGATGCTGACGCTGGAGGGGATGGGGGAGCGGAAGGTGGAGATCCTGCTGGGGGGGATCGAGGCCGCGAAGGGGCGCGGGCTGGCGCGGCTTCTGGGTTCGATGGGGATCAGGCACCTGGGTGATTCGACGGCCCGGTCGCTGGCGCGGCTGTATAAGGATCTTGATGCGCTGCTTGCGGCGGGCGAGGAAGACCTGCGGCCGAAGACCCTTTCGAAGGACGAAGCGCGGGCGCGCGGCCTGCCGGAAGACCCGAAAGAGCGACCGGAGACGGGGCTGGGACGCGACACGGCGCCGGCGGTCTACGAGTATCTCCATTCGGCCGCGGCTCAGAAGACGTTCAAGGAGCTGCGCACGCTTGGGGTGGACATGACCAGTCGCGAGTACGCGCCGCCGTCGGCAAAGGGCGCGGGCGGTCCGCTGACCGGGAAGACGATGGTGATCACCGGAACGCTGGCCAGCTACGAGCGCGATCCGCTGTCGCGCGTGCTGGAGTCGCTTGGAGCGAAGGTGAGCGGGTCGGTCTCGAGCAAGACGTCGGTGCTGATCGCGGGTGAGTCGGCGGGGAGCAAGCTGAGCAAGGCCGAGGAGCTGGGGGTGGAGGTATGGGACGAGGTAAAACTTCTGAAAGAGCTTGAGAAACACGGGGTTCGGCCCGGGGAGGGGGCGTGAACGCGCGGGCGGAACGGGCCGATAGAGAAGGGGCGGCGTCCGGCGTTTCCTCACCTTCGAGCACCCCGTCTGTTTCCAGCGACCCCATGCAGAACATCGAGTTCAAAGCCGAGCTCCGCGACATCGACCTGGCTCGCACGCTGCTGCGGAAGATCCACGCGACGGCGATCGACACGCTCGCGCAGACCGATACGTACTACCGGCTCAGCGACGGACGTCTGAAGAAGCGGGAGACGCGCGGGCACCCGACCGAGTTCATCTTCTACCACCGCGACAACGCGGCGCGGGCGCGGGTATCCCGGTTCACGATCTACTCGCAGTCGCAGGCTCGCCAGCACTTTGGTCCGACCGAGTTGCCGGTGTGGCTGAAGGTGGTAAAGGTGCGCGAGGTGTACATGCACTCCAACGTGCGGATTCACCTTGACCGGGTCGAGGGGCTCGGCAACTTCATCGAGTTCGAAGCGCTGGTCACCTCGCAGACGCCCGAGCAGGCGTGCTACCAGGCGGTTGAGCTGCTGAAGCAGGCGATGCTGCCGGTGATGGGGGAGATGCTGTCGCACTCGTACTGCGACATGGTGGCTGTGGACGAGTAGCGTCGTCCGGCTTCGGTCTGCACCAGGCCCGCAGAGCCGGGCCTGGTGGCACGTTTGCCCGGGTTCAGTAGTTGAAATTCGCGAACGGGTCGGCGGTGCCGAGGGTGGATGGGGCGGGGGCGTTGCCGTTGATCGACGAGGTCTTGGTGGCGGGGACGACGATCGGGCCGATGGCGTTGCCGGAGGCGATGGCCCAGTTGATGGTGTTGCCGGTGCAGGTGTTGCGGATGATGAGGTTGCCCGACGTGTCGACGTCGATGCCGCGATCGGAGAGCATGCAGGCGTTGGCTTCGACGCGGCAGTCGGTGCCGGTGACGTGCACGCCGGCGCCGTCGCCGGTGCCGAAACCGTTGGTGGTGCAGGTGTTGCCGCGGATGACGCAGGCGGCGGCGGCGAGGATGCCGTCGTTTGTGTTGAGGCGGCAGGTGTTCCCTTCGACGGTGCAGCCGTTGCCGACGGAGATGCCGGCGGCGTCGTTGAAGTAGGAGGTGCAGCCGTCGACGGCGCTGCCGGTGCCGGCGACGATGCCGTGCCCGATGTTGCTGTAGGAGGTGCAGCCGGAGACTTTGCATCCGCCGGCGGTGGTGATGCCGGTGAGGTTGTTCCCGAAGACCGAGCAGTCGGTGACGGCGCAGCCGGTGCCGACGGTGAGGCCGTGCCCGGCGTTGGCGCTGATGCGCAAGCCGGTGACGCGCGAGTTGTTGGTGTTGGCGGTGCCGAGATCGATGCCGTCACCGCCCCAACCGCGGATGGAGCCGTTGCGGATGGTGACGGCGGTCTGGTCAACGGCCGTCACGCTGACGCCGTCGAGCGCGCCGCCGATGCCCGCGAGGCCGACCATGTCGAAGCCGTTGAGGTCGAGGGTGACACCTCCGCAGGTGATGGCGATGCCGTGCTTGCCGCCGACGCCCTGGATGTTCCCGGCGAGGATGTAGCTGCCCGGCTGCGTGATGCGGTAGAGCGCGACGGCGTCGCCCGGGGTGTTGGCCGCGTTGACGGTGATACGGGGCTCAAGCTCGGCGAGGGCTTTGCCGGTGGAGGTGATCGGTCCGGGCGCGGGCTCGAGCGGTCCGGCGAGCGCGACGAGGGCGATGGAGGCGGCGGCGGCTGCCGCGTACAGGGCGTTGCGTTTTCGGCGTGGAGCGGGGTCCATGGGTTGAAGTTACGGGCGCGGGCGCCGGCGGCA
>DASPMT010000458.1:0-13901 GCA_035626935.1 Phycisphaerales bacterium
TAGTGGCGCGGATCAGTGCCACGCCCCCGCACCTTCGCGCGCGGGTGTAGTCGATCCAGTTGACCGCCTAGTCGAGCTTGAGCCGCCTGAGGCGTGCCGGTCACTGGACCGGGCCGTCGAGGAACACATGGTCAACGCTGAGCCGTTGACCACGCCACCCCGGATTAGTTTGTCTTGACCCGGCCACGCTTACTTGGCGTGCCGGTCGCCACTTTGGATCACGCTCGGAAGAGCAAGTCACACGGCCAACGCAGAGCCGTTGACCGTGCCACCCTTCGATTCGCGATTTGGCCCGGCCACCCGCCGGCCTAATTTTGATCAACAATCTTTGCATCAATTATAGCTTGGCCATCTGGTGTAGTTTTAATATACAGAAACCTCATCTCAAAGACATGGGCCGCAGTCTTGTCTGTAAACATTAGATCCCATCTAGCAGCGTCGGACCGCGTCGCGACACCTAGACGAGATGTAACTTCAGCTACACTTACCGCTTCTCCAGATTTTACGCGTCTCAGCACATCTACCGAGTATGGGTTTCTTAGCCTAGAAATTAGTATTGAACCGAAGTAGCCCCCAGCGATCACCAACACGGTGACGATCATTGTGATAAGCCAAATAGACAATCTGTCTTTGCGTTTCATCAAACACTCTAGTTCATTAATGGTGGATAGGTTCTGCCATCGACGGGGTCTTCATATGGCAAATTTGGATTCAAAAGTCTCCAGAACGGGTCGTCGTACGGATGTCTCGACAAAAGACCTGAGGCCAAGGCCTGCGAGCAAGCAGACCCGCAACATGATGCACAGTCTTCTAGTGTGATTTTACGCTTCCAGCAAGCTTGACCTAGACCCCTTCCGATCATGTTATTCCATTGATCCATTTCGTCTGACCCAGGCCTAGAAGGCGAACGTTTTTCATGGCAATTGCCTACACGTCGAGCTGCGCTTTCTCGGAAGTGGCACGCAAGAGTACATTGCCAGCTGCAGTGCCGCAGCGCATCTAACTCATTATCAGCGCCCGGCAGTTCAATATAGTAACCATATGATATAGCGGCAATTTCCAGACACTCCATCGGCGATAGTCGCTCCACACAGCAAGACCACTCGCAGCTAAGTCTTTCTTCGCGCGGGCCGTAAATCGGGTATCGGTTGTCGGGAAGAACCTGCGGCCGACGGTCATATGGACGATCGAAAGGAGTTTGAAACATCAACGCCCTTGATACCGAGAAAATAGTCTTTGTGGACGCGGGGGCGGACGAGGCGGTAACGGCTACTGGCGCATTTTTGTTGCAGGCGAGTCCGAGCGGGTCCTGGGCATCCACCGCGTCACTCCTGCAGTACTCATACAGATCCATCGAGTCGTGGTACCCCAGCGGGTCCTTCTGCAGCCACTTGCCGGTGTCGGAGGCCAGCACGCGGTGGCGGACGTGGTAGATCGGCTTCTCGTCGGCGTGGCCCGACCCCTGCAGGACGGTGTCGAACTCGTACCCGGCGTACCCCTTGCGGTTGTCGACGGCCGCCGTGCTCAACAGCCCGTACCCGGCCGAGTAGCCCGCGGTCTTCAGGTTCGTAAGGGTGGTGCCGTCGTTGGCGTCAACGACTCCGTTGGGGATGGCCACCCCTGAGGCGTTGCCAAGGTCCTTGTTCCACAGCACGCTGCCCGTCGTCCATGTGTCGTTGGCGTCCAGGGTCCCGTCAGGCCGGTCGGCGCCGCCGGCGGTCTTGACGTCGCCGGGGCTGAACGCGTGCGGCCGGCCGTAGGCGTCGTAGGTCAGCCGCTCTTTCACCGCGCCGTCGTAATTCATGATGCAGACCACGTCGTGCCGCCAGTTCTGCAGGTAATAGTACCTGTCGTCGAAGGTGCCGTTGGCGTTGGTGTCCCGCTCGCGCAGCACGCAGTCGTCGATGTACGAACTCCCGCCGAACCCGTCGCGGCCGGCGTTGAGGTAGACGAACACCTCGGTCGGGGCGGTGTCGCCCGCCCGCCACATCCCCACCTGCTGCCACCGCTCGTTGTACTGGAAGTAGAACCAGTCGTCCGAGCCGTCGGTGGCCCCGCTGGCGTTCTCGTCGTAGTGCCAGCCGATGCGGTGGCCCAGCCCGTTGTAGCGGTACTCGGCCACGAGGTTGTTGGAGGTGTCCTTGACCGTCACCAGCCGGTCCCAGGCGTCGAAGGTGTAGCGGTACCCCTTGGTGGTGGCCACGGTCTTGTCGTCCTTGGTGGGCAAGCCCTTGGGGTTGTACTCAGGCTCGACGTCGGTGGCGCCCTTCTCGAACTTGGTGTAGGTGTTGATCTTGGTGAAGGTGTTGCCGGCCCAGGCGTCCTGGCTGGCCCCCTCGCGCGTGCGCGTGTAGTCGATCCAGTTGCCGACCTGGTCCAGCTTGAGCGTTCCTGAGGCGTGCCAGTCCTCCTTCTGGACCACGGTCGAGATCGCTCCCGTGGTCATGATCCCGAACTCCAGCTCCTTGAGGCGGTTGAGCCCGTCGGACTCGTAGGTGGAGCTCCACGGCGTGACCCAGATGTTCTCGGCGGCGGTGATGTTGGAGTTCTGGTCGTAGGCGGGCTCGACCTTGTAGTAGGTGCCGCCCGACGAGCCGTTGCGCCACATCCTGCGCGTGGCGCGGCCGAAGCGGTCCATCGAGTCGTCCCAGCCGGTGGTGCCGCCGCTGGCCATGTTGTTGGCCACCGCCGACTCGGCCAGGTAGTTCTGCACCAGCACGCCGCTGCCGCCGTAGCGGAAGAGGTTCGTCAGGATGCTGGAGGTGGGGTAGCTGCGGGTCATGGAGGTGACGCGCCCCGCGTCGGCGTCGTAGAGGGTGGCGCCGAAGCTGGTGTTGTCGAAGGTGGAACTCACCTCGTAGTGCTTGGTCCCCGCGCCCGTGGTGCCCGAGCCGTAGTAGAGGCCCGTGGCCGTGCGGCGGATGCCCGAGCGGCGCGTGCCGGAGGTGGGGCTGGTGGTGTCCACCTTGGTGTAGGTGTGCTTCACGCCCAGGTCGTTGGGGGAGGTGTTGGTGACCACGTCGTCGTAGTCCTGGCGGAAGTCGGTGAGGTTGCCCCAGTCGTCGTACTTGTAGAGCACCTGGTCGGCCTCGTCGCCGCCGGAGTCGCCCTGCGTGACGGTCTCCAACAGGCCGCGGGAGTTGTAGACCCACGTGCAGTCCTTGATGCTGGAGTCGACGCCGCTGCCGAGCGCTGCGGTGTTCTCGCCGGTCTTGCGGCCCAGGGTGTCGTAGGTGTACTCGAGCTCGGTGCCGTTGTTGTCCTTCTGGTAGTGCTTCTGGCCCTGGGCGTTGTAGGCGAAGTAGACCGAGCGCTCGGCGGTGGTCTCGCCGACATACCCCTGCGCGGGGTAGAGGACGTTGTCCAGCAGCCGGTTGTCCTTCACGCGGCTGGTGCTGGCGGTGGTCCCCTTGGTGGTGCCGTAGGTGTACGTGGTCACCTGGTCGTCGGTGTCCACCACATCGTCGCCGTCGAAGTCGACCCAGACGGTTTTGAGCAGGCCGTCGTCGTAGGTGGACCGGGTGTAGACGTCGTCGTCGCCGGTGACGCCGCTGGGGGTGCCGTTGACGTAGTTGCGCACCTCGGCGACCCTGCGCATCCCCTGGTCGTAGAGCGTGCGGCTCTCAAGCGGCGTGCCGCCGACCTCCTTGGGCGCCTTGGTCGCCTGCACCGTGCCGTTGTCGTTGTAGACGGTGGTGGTGCGGAGCGCGGTGGCCGAGCGGGCGGGGACCGTGAGCCAGGCGCTGCTGGGCTGGCGGTCGAAGTCGGCGTAGGCGTACGTCCCGTACTGCACGGTGTCCTGTTGGCGGTCGAGCTCGTCGTACCAGTAGGCGGTGATCTGGATGCGCCCCTTGACGTCGGGCGTCCCTGTCTGGTCGTAGGCGTGGATGTCGTTGTCGGCGTTGGTGTCCAGCGCGCCGGTGGTGGAGGTGTCGTCCCAGTTGCGCATGATCGTCGCGGTCATCATCACAAGGCCCGTGCGGTCGACGTTGTCATAGACCGTGTCGGACTGCTGCAGGACGATGTCGCCGGAGACGTCGTCGGCGTCCGAGTAGCCGCTGTCGTTGTCGCGGGCGAGCTCGAAGGTGTTGCGGACGCGGCCGAGCCGGTCGTAGATGGTCTTGGCGTGGCTGGTGCCCCCCTGCTTGATCACGCGTCCCGCGGCGTCGCGCCAGGTGAGGGCGTCGAGCGAGTCGTCGTCGCTGCCGTCGGACTGGTCGATCTTCCAGCGAACGGACTTGTAGACCTGGCCGCGTGAGTCGTAGAACGTGGTGCTCAGGGCCACGCGGTTGGAGACAGTGCCGGTGGCGGCGCCGTTTGTGGCGGCGGTGAGGCCCGACGACGAGGAGTACATCGCGGAGGCGGTGGGGCGGCCACGGAGGTCGTAGTTGGTGACCGAGTGGGGCGCGAGGGGGTTGATGGTGACGATGGTGCGGCCGCGGATGTCGTGGAGGAAGGTGGTCTCGCGCTTGGTGCCGCTGGTGCCGACGCCGGTGGTGTTGTCGCCGGAGACATAGGCCGTGCGCTTGGTGACGTGGCCGTTGCCGACACCCGCGGAGTCGTACTCGGTGACCTCGAGCTGGGTCATGTTGTCGCCGCTGCCGTTGCCGGTGCTGGTCCAGCCGTTGGTGTCGATGGTGCCGACCCAGCGGCTCACCTGGCGGCCCAGGGCGTCGAAGACGGTGCGGGTGATGGTGTCGGTGGGGTCCTTGACGCGGTGGGCGCGGCCCATGGTGTCGTAGGCGTACTCGGTGCGGTCGTAGTTGGTCCCCGCGCTGCCGGTCCAGGTGCTGCTGGTGGCGAAGGTGTGGTAGGTGCGCGACTCGCTCACCTTGCTGCCGGAGGTGTTGTAGATCGTGGTGGAGATGCCGAAGATGTTGGCGCGGCTGGATGCGCCGAGGTTGGCGCTGGCGTTCTCCAAGGCGTCGATCGGGTCGGCATAGGTTTCGTCGAGCCAGTTGGCCTTGGTGGCGGTGGTGCTCGAGGTCCCGAGGGTGCAGGCGAACTCGCTCCGCCCCGCGTGGTTGCTGACGCTGTAGCTGGCGGGGCCGTAGAAGGTGAGCGTGCCGCCGGGTGAGGCCTGGCGCGGGAACGAGAGCGTGGCGAGGCGGCCGTCGGCGAGCTTGCTGTAGTACGTCTCGGCGGTGCGCTTGACGGGGGTGCTGCCGTCGGGCCGCGCGACGCTGGTGACGGTGCGGCCGACGCTGTCGTAGGTGGCGGCGCTGGGGTAGGCCAGGCCGCTGTTGGTGCTGGTGCTGAGGCCGTAGTCGCCGGGGCCGTAATTGGTGTCAAAGTCGCCGGAGGTAGCGGGGTCGGCATCGCGCACGGTGCGGACGGGGAGGCCCATCTCGTTGTACTTCATGGCGGTGTAGACGCCGTCGGTGGCGACGGTGAAGGCGGTGCGGCCGTCCTTGCGGAGGTAGCTGACGCTGTCGTGGGTGGCGTTCTCGCCGTTGTGCGCGGTGGCGACGGCCGGGAGCGTGGTGGTGACGCTCTTGGGAGTCACGTAGAGCGGGCTGGTGGTCGTGGCGCTCCACCAGGCGAAGGTGTAGGTCGTGGTGTCGTAGTCGCTGCCGCCGGTGCCCCAGTAGGCCTTGGTGGTGGCGACGACCGGCTTGCTGAGCGTGAGCGAGCCGCCCGCGACGGAGGCGTCGCGCTGGGAGAAGGTGGTCTCGGTGAGGAGCTGGTTGCTGCCGCCGGTGCCGGTCTGGAAGCCGGTGGACTCGATCAGGCCGGTGCGGTCGCCGCTGGCGACGCGCCCGAGGTTGGTGATCAGGCCGCCGGTGGAGGATGAGCTGAGGTAGGTGATGGCGCCCGTCGAGTGGGTGTAGGTGCTGAGGTTGGCGGGGGAGTGGATGGTGGTGACGCGGCCGCTGCTGTCGCGGTCGATGCCGGTGATCCAGTGGGTGGAGCCGCCGGTGCTGGTGGTGACGACGGTGCTGAGGGGCTGGCCGAGCTCGTCGAAGTAGCGGACCTGGTAGGTGCTGTCGGGCTGGGTGACGGTGGTGCGGGTGCACCAGGCGGTGTCGTAGCTGGTGTTGCCGCGGTAGGTGCCGGTGCGGGCGGAGGCGTCGTAGGCCAAGTCGTAGCTGCCGTCGGCGCCGCCCCCGGAGCCGCACTCACCGTTGAAGAAGGCGGAGGCGATTCGCTGGGTGCTGCTGGAGGACTCGTACTCGTAGTAGGCGTCGGAGTACTCCTTCAGGGCGCTGGTGGCCTCGGTGGAGTCGTTGTAGGTGGCGTCGAAGGTGGAGTCGCCGGCGTAGTCGTAGCGGCGGGCGCCCTCGAAGCCGAGCACGAGCTTGAGCGCGTGGGGGTGGCCGCGGCGGTTGTCGCTGTTGTTGTAGGCGGCGCCGTAGTAGCGGTAGTACTTGGTGCGGTCGTCGTAGATCCCGCTGCCGAGGTCGGTGCCGCTGCCGGTGCCCGAGTCGGTCAGCGCGGTGCGGATGTTGACGGTCTTGAGGTCGCCGGCGAGGCCGAAGTAGTCGTTGGCGTCGGTGCCGTGAGTGGTGGTGGCGGTGTAGTAGGCGTAGGTGACGCGGCCGATCTCGGTGAGACCGGTGGGCGAGGCCCACGTGCCGCTGGTCTTGATCTGGGCGGAGACCTGGGTCAGGCGGTCGACGCTGGAGACGGCGGTGTAGGTGAAGAGGTAGCGGCGCTCGGTGGGCGAGGAGGGATCGCCGAACTCCTGGTAGAGCGTGCTGACGCCGCCGCCGGTTGCGTAGCCGTTGGTGACGGCGGTGGTGTGGGTGGTCTTGTCGCCGGCGTAGACGGTGAGCCCTTGCGGGTCGGTCTTTTTCCAGAGCTGCCAGTTGGCCTTGTTGCTGGCGGTGTTGCCGCCCCAGAAGACCCACTGCCAACCGTTCTGGTCGGTGATCGTGTAGGTGTCGTAGGTGGTGGTGCCGTTGCCGGCGCTCTTCTCGACGACGCCGGTGGTGCCGTTCATCCCCTTGAACTTGCCGGTGGTGGCGCTCTCGTGGAACTCCATGAAGCGGTTGGCGCCGTAGACGAGGTAGACGACGTCGTCGTTGGCGCTGCCGCCGCTGTAGACGACGATCTCGGGCATGACCGACTGGAACCAGTTGTACCCCTGCAGGCCGTTGGAGGCGGCGACGGAGGTGTCGGAGCCCTGGCGGTGGTTGAAGGAGCGCCCGATGACCACCGCGGGCCCGTTGGTGGGCAGGGCCATGTCCACTTCCGACATGGAGAAGCCGAGCGAGGCGAGGTCGATGCCGCCCATGGTGGCCGCGCCCATGCCGGAGTTGAAGCCGGGGCTGGCGGGCACCCCCCCGTCACCGCCGAAGCGGATGCCCCCTTCGAGGTCGGCGCCGCGGTTCCACCACAGCGGGAGGGCGTCCTGCCGCGTGGTGCGCACGAGCTGCGTGGCGGTCATGTAGTTGCCGTTGTTGGTCAGCACCGGGTCGGCGAGCGCCGCGTGCGCCAGCAGAAGAGCGGAACCAACGGAAACGCCCAGGAAAGCAAGGGGAGAACGGTTCATGGTGCCCTCGAAAGAAAGAGGTGTAACCGACCCGATCAAGCGGAGCCTAACGGTTTGGAACGCGGCGCACAATCGTCAACCGGCAAAATAATGAGAAATATTCCTGATTGGGTGTTCCAATGGGCGAGCGGTTCCTGTAGGCTGCGCGAGTCGAGCACCGTGTTGGTGCGATGCAACCCACTCCCGGAGGTGTTCCATGGCCAAAAACACGCAGAAAACACTGGGCGCAGCGCAGTTGATCGTGGTCTCCGTAATCGCCGGCGCCGGGCTTGTCGCCGCGACGGTCGGGATGATCCCGGCGCGGGCGCCGAACGCAGTTAACACGCGTAACGCGACAACGACGAGCCTTGTTGCGTTGCATTACCTCGGTGTTGTGGGGCTGGAGGCCGACGCGATGGCCGCCGCGGGCGTGAGCGCCGGGCAGGCGGAGGTGGTGATGGAGAACCTGCAGGACCACCTGGGGGGCGACGGGAGCCAGTTGCAGACGGTCATCGACACGTGGGGGGAGGCGTACCGGACGGCCGACCTGGCGCGGCGGGCCGTGCAGTCGAGCAAGGGGAGCGTCGATGCGCTCACCGCCGCCAACAGCGCCTTGACCACCGCGGCGTCCGCCAAGCAGGCGGCCATCAGCGCGGCGTTCACGGCCGCCGTGGACGGGCTCGACGAGGCGGTGGTCCAACGGTTGGCGACGATCCACGCCAACCGCGCGCAGAACGTCCCGGCGCAGTACCTGGTGGTGAACCGCACCGCCGAGCAGTGGCGACAGCTGCGCGATGCGCTCAGCCACAAGAACCAGCGGGCCACGCTCGGCGCGCAAGCGGATGCCGAGGTTGCAAGCTTCATCGCCGATGCCGACGCCGACACGCCCGTGAGCGCAGCGGCGGGGCGAATCGCGAGCAACCTTGCGGCGATTCAGGCCGCGATTGCGCAATAGGTACGGAGCGCGGCAGGCGGCGCGGTCGGTGTGCGGATACTCACGCGTTCCTGGTCTGCCTTGTCTGCTGCGCCCTCCACGCAAGGTCGGCGATGAACACCGCCACCGCCGTCCAGATGAACACGAACGCGGCCAGCTTCGCGCCTACAAAGGGTTCGTCGAACAGCACCACCGCGGTGAGGAACTGCAGCGTCGGGTTCAGGAACTGCAGGAAGCCGAGCGTCACCATCGGCAGCCGGCGCGCGGCCGCGACGAACCAGATGAGCGGCACGGTCGTCACCACGCCCGCCAGCGACAGCACCGCCAGCGTCGCCGGGTTGCTGAACCCCTCGCCGTCTGGAAGCGGAGCGCGCGTGTGGGCCCACAGCAGGTACACCAGTGCCGCGGGTGACAGGAACGCCGTCTCGATGAAGAGGCCGGTGAGCGGGTCGACCGGCGTGCGCTTGCGGATCAGGCTGTAGAACCCGAACGTCGCGGGCAGGCTCATCGCGATCCACGGAAGGCCTCCCTGCGCGGCCGCGAGGTAGACCAGGCCGGCCCCCGCGAGGGCAACGGCGACCCACCGCGCCGGTGTCAGCCGCTCGCGGAGAAAGACCATCCCGAGCACGACCGTGAAGAGCGGGTTGATGAAGTACCCCAGGCTCGCGTCGACCAGCCGGTGCACGGAGATCGCGTAGATGAAGACCAGCCAGTTGCACGTGATCAGGCAGGCCGTCAGGAGCAGCCAGCGCAGCAGCGCGGTGTTCCGCAACGCCTCTCGCACGGCGCGCCAGCGCCCCGCGGCGTGGATCAGTACGGCCAGCAGCAGCACCGACCAGACGAACCGGTGACAGAGGACTACCACGGGCGGCACGCCCGGCAGCGCCTTGAAGTAGAGCGCCGAGAGTCCCCACCACACGTAGGCGCCGAGCCCGAAGAGCAGGCCGCTGCGGCTCGTTGAGCCGGGCTCGTCGAGAGCGATGCTCGGAGCGGTGGTGTGAGTCGTCTGCGGCACGCGGCCGATCGTATCGGCCGCGGCGCGTGCGTCAGCGCCCGGTCCGCACCCGTCCAGCCGCCGTGTTGGCGCTTATCCAGTCGCCGGCGCCGCGTCGCCCGCCATCGCCTTCGGCTGCTGATCCTTCGGCTTGACCGGTGCGGTGTACCCGGCGGGCGGCGGCAGCGTCGGCTGCAGGATCGCCATGCACGCGAACGCGGTGCTGTAGTTGGCCGAGCGCTTGAAGATGCGGTCGTTCCAGGTGCCGTCCTCCTGCCGCACGGAGAAAAGGAGCTTGTTGCACTGCTCGCGCAGCGCCGGCCGCTCCGCTTCGGGCAGCAGCTCGATCGCCTGGGCCGCATGGAAGTGGGCGAAATAGAAGTAGTACGGCGCGACGCCGTAGGGCGGCAGGTGCGTGCCGGACATCTGTCGCCGCTTGTCGAGCTCGCCCCAGTGCTTGATGAACGTGTTCACCGCGTTGCGCACGTTGTCGACGCTGCCGCGGCCCGCGAGCAGCAGGACGGCTTCGGCGCTGGTCATGCGCCCCGCGGCGCCGCCGGTGTTGTCCTTGGGGTTGCTGCCGCCGACGCCGGAGTAGACCATCTCTTTCGTCACGCCGTTGCGGGCGCGGTCGAGGGCCTTGAGCGCATCGTCGATCACCTGATCGTCGACGGTGTACCCCGCGGCCTTGGCGGCAAAGAGCGCCTGCAGGGTGGGGGGCGTCATGAACGTGCTGGTCCCGGCGGGGTTGTTGCGGCCGGGCTCGCGGGCGTAGTTCCACCCGCCGCTCCTGGGGATCGCGGTCTTGTTGATCGCGTTGATCATGTAAAGGATGGTCTTCTCGGCCTGATCCTTCAGCTCGGACGTGGGGATGAGTTTGCGGGCCTTCATCTCGACGAGGAACTGCAGCACGTACGTGTACGCCCACCCGCGCACGTCGTACCCGGCGTCGTAGGTCTCTTCCTGGATGAGCGGGTGCGCCGGTGCCTTGCAGACAAAGGCGATCGCCCGCGCAACGGCGTCCTTGCGCGCCTGGTCCGTCTCGTAGCCGGGGATGCGCGTGAGCGCCAAGGCGGTGATGGACGTGCCGCCGAAGCGGTAGCCGGCGGGGATCTGGCCGCCGACCCGGTAGACACCCTCGTACGGCCACTCGGACTTGCCGTCCCCCTCCTGCATGGCCAGGAGCTTGGCGATTGACTCCTTCACCGCCGCGTCGAGCACCTTCTGATCGACGTCGATCTTCCCGGCAGGCTTGGCGTCGTTCTTTTTTACCTGCTGGCTGGCGGGCAGCAGTGGGAGCGGGTCCTTCGGCGCGGGGGGCCGTGCCGGCCGGCGCGGCGGGGCGTCGTCGGGGGGCCGGGAAGAGGTAGGCTGCGCCAGCGTCGGCGCCGCGATTGACGCGGCGATCAGGAGGGCGAGGCCGGTCGGCAGGGAACGCGGGCGCATCGTGGTCATGGCTGGAGTGTACATGAAAACGGACGGAGTCCAAGCCGTTCCGGATCGAGGCGGGGCAAGGGGGCATATGATCAGGCACCGTCACGCAGCCTGCGTCGGCGGGGCCCCGCGCCGTTTCAATATTGGGCATCGGCGCACTTCACACATGTCAGATCCGAGGGTCCGCCAGGAGATCGCGCTGCGCGCCGCTCAGTTGATGTACGCGCGCCACGAGTCGGAGTATTTCCAGGCCAAGAGGAAGGCCGCGAAGATGGTCGGCGGGAGCGACCGCGCCAGGGATCTGCCGAGCAACGCGGAGGTCCGCGAGCACGTGCAGCTCCTGGCCCAGCTCAAGGAGGGCGACCGCCGCAAGCAGAAGCTGCGGTCGATGCGTCTTGAGGCGCTGCGCATCCTGCGCCTGCTCAGCGCCTGGCGCCCGCGCCTGATCGGGAGCGTCTTCACCGGCCACATCCGCGAAGGGTCGGACATCGACGTCCACGTCTTCTGCGACAGCGCGGAGCTGGTGGCCGAGCGGCTTGAGCGCGAGGGGATGGTGTGCGACGTGGAGCGTAAGCGGGTGGTGAAGGCCGGTAAGGAGCGCCACTTCGTCCACGTGCACGCGGAAGGAGGGGGCTTCCCGATCGAGCTGAGCGTCTACCCGATCGAAAAGGTGAACTTCCCCTTCATCAGCTCGATCACGGGCAAGCCGATCGAGAAGACCGACCAGCGCGGGCTCGAGTCGCTTCTGCGCGAGGAGGAGCCGGGCACCGACATCGAGGCCGAGCTGCTGGCGCTGGAGCAGGTGATCGACCCGTGGCTGGAGTTCGACGCCCTCCTCCGCCCGCTGGAGCAAGTGAAGCAGAACCCGGTCTATCACCCCGAGGGCGACGCGCTCTACCACTCCCTGCAGGTCTTCGACCTCGCGCGCGGCGTGCGCGGCTACGACGAGGAGTTCCTGCTGGCCGCGCTGCTGCACGACGTCGGCAAAGGCATCGACCGGCACGACCACGTCGCGGCGGGCGTCGAGGCGATCCAGGACCTGGTGACGCAGCGCACGCTCTGGCTGGTGGCGTACCACATGGAGGCGCACGAGTACCGCGCCAAGACGCTGCCGATCAAAGCTCGGCGGCGGCTTGAGGAGAGTGAGCACCTTGAGGACCTGCTGCTGCTGAGTGAGATCGATCAGGCGGGGCGGCGCGGCGGGGTGGTGGTGCCGACGGTGGAGGAGGCGCTGGGGTTTATTCGTGGCTTGGCGGAGGAGGATGCGTAACAGAATCGGGGTGCCATCCCCTTGCCGCCCACCTGTGCAGAGCAACGTGAGGGCTTGACCCTCGTCCCTCGTCTGGAACAGGTCGTCCGCTCGCCTCATCTCTGACAAAGGCGCGGCCGTTGGTGCTCCGAGGATGGGGTCTCTCCGCTGGAGCGTAATTGCTCTTCGCTTCCTTCGCGACCTTTGTTGCTAAGAGCTCCTCTGCTTTGCGGTGCCGTAGCTGTTGCCGCAAGGCATCGCCCTCGTGCTTGCGCCGAGGCTCTTATTTCCGAGCTTCAAGCTCCTGCCAGCGCTCAAAGAGCTGCGAGGCCTTCTCCTGAGCCTGTGCGTGGATGCGGCAGATCTCCGCGAACTTTTTGCGGTCGGCCATAACGCCGGGATCGCCCATCTGGGCGGCGGCCTTCTGCACGGCCTGCTCCGCTTCCATGATCGCCAGCTCCATGCCGGCAAGCTCCTGCTGCTCCTTGAAGCTGAGCTTCTTTGGCTTGGGGGCCGCGGGGGCCGGCGCCGCCTGCGCAGTGGGCTTTGATTCAGCCGCCGAGGCTGGCGCCGGCTCAGGGGGCCTGGTCTTGGCCTTGGGCATGCGCGCTTCGCGCTGGCGGATCGTCTCCCACTGCTGGTAGTCGGCGAAGTAACGGGCGCCCCCTTCGCCCTCGCCGTCGAGGGCGAGGATCTGCGTTGCGAGCTCGTCGAGCATGGCGCGGTCGTGGGTCACGAGGATGATCGAGCCGGGGAAGTCCTCCAGGCTCTGTTCGAGCACCTGCAGCGAGGGGATGTCCAGGTCGTTGGTCGGCTCGTCGAGCACGAGGATGTCGGCCGGCTCGAGCATCAGCTTGGCGATGTGGACGCGCGCCTGCTCGCCGCCGCTGAGCGTCTTGATCGGCGAGCGGAGCTGGTCCTTGGTGAAGAGGAACCGCTGGGCCCACGAGTTGACGTGGATCAGCCGGTCGCGGTAGATCACCGAGTCGGAGGGGCTGAACGCCTCCGCGAGGGTCATGTTCGGGTCCAGCTCCGTGCGGTGCTGGCTGAAGATGACCGTGCGCAGGTTGGGGGCGCGCTTGATGGTGCCGCACTGCGGCGTGCCGTGCGGGAGCAGGCCGCTGGCGTCGTCGCGCGCGGCCTCGGCCATCTCTTCCGGCGTCGGCGGGTCGGTCTCCATCTCTCCGGTCAGGATCTTGATCAGCGTGCTCTTGCCCGAGCCGTTGGGGCCCATGAGCCCGAGCTTCTGCCCCGGGGTGAGCAGCACGTCGAGCCCGGTGAAGAGGAGCTTGCCGCCCAGGGTCTTGCGCAGGCCGCGGGCGATGACCAGCTTCTGGGTCTGGCGGTCGGTGGCGGTGAAGTCGATGTGCGCGGCCTTCGGGCCCGCGACGCGCGCCTTGAGCGCGGCGAGCTCGTCGATGCGCTCGTGGCTGGCGTCGATGCGGCTCTTGCTCTTGGTGCGCCGCGCCTTGGCCTTGCGGCTCAGCCACCGCAGGTCCTCGCGCACGATGTTGGCCAGCGACGCCGCGGCGCGCGCCTGGCCCTCGATGAACTCCTGCTTGCGGAAGAGGAACTCCTCGTAGTTTCCGCTGACGGCGAACGTCCCCTGCGGGTAGGCGGCCGAGAGCTCGATGATCCGCGTCGCGGTCGACTGCAGGAAGGCGCGGTCGTGGGTGACGACGACGGAGGCGAAGTCGGCCCCGCTCAGCAGCTCCTCAAGCCAGTCGATCCCCTCGACGTCGAGGTGGTTGGTCGGCTCGTCGAGCAGCAAGAGGTCCGGCTCGCCGACCAGCGCCTGCGCCAGCGCGACCCGCTT